>DGBL01000145.1 GCA_002384315.1 Micrococcaceae bacterium UBA4005
ATCTTGTCGCGCTCGATGTCACGGTTGATCTCTTCGGCAGGCTTACCGCTGTGCAGAGCGAGTGTGTCCTCGAGCCAGGCTCTCATCCGCATGACTTCGTTGGCCTGGATTTCCAGGTCCGAGGCCTGTCCGCCCTGGCCGCCGGACAGCGCCGGCTGGTGGATGAGCACACGCGCGTTCGGCAAGGCGAGCCGTTTGCCCGGTGCGCCCGCTGCGAGCAGCACCGCCGCCGCGCTGGCTGCCTGACCGAGGCATACGGTCTGCACCTCGGGCCGAATGAACTGCATGGTGTCATAGATGGCGGTCATCGCCGTGAAGGATCCGCCCGGGGAGTTGATGTAGAGCGTGATGTCCCGCTCCGGGTCGGTCGATTCAAGCACCAGCAGCTGCGCCATAACGTCGTCGGCGGAGGCGTCGTCGACCTGTGTGCCAAGGAAGATGATCCGGTCTTCGAAAAGCTTCGTGTACGGGTCCTGGCGTTTGAATCCGTAGGGGGTGCGTTCTTCGAACTGCGGCAGGATATAGCGGCTGCTGGGCATCGCTGGGGCCTGGTCTCCAGAGTATGCCTGGAATTCGTGCTTCATGGAAGTCTCCTGGTGGGAAGGGGTAATGATGGAGGACGTTGCGCTGGAGTGCTTACTCGCGCTTGGTTCCGCCGCCCCCGGAAACCGACCCGGCGTGCGCGGAGATGTGGTCGAAGAAACCGTAGTCAAGACCCTGCTGGGCCGTGAACCACTTGTCACGATCGTTGTCTTTCAGGATCGTCTCGACGCTCTGGCCGGTCTGCTCGGCGGTCAATTCCGCCATGACCCGCTTCATGTGCAGGATGAGCTCAGCCTGGATCTTGATGTCGGACGCCGTTCCGCCGATTCCGCCAGAAGGCTGGTGCATCAGAATGCGTGCGTGCGGGGTGGCGTAGCGCTTGCCCTTGGTGCCGGAAGAAAGCAGGAACTGCCCCATCGAGGCTGCCAGCCCGGTGGCGACCGTGACAACGTCGTTTGGGATGAACTGCATCGTATCGTAGATCGCCATCCCTGCGGTGACGGATCCCCCGGGCGAATTGATGTAGAGGAAAATATCGCGGTCCTGATCCTCTGCGGAGAGCAGGAGCAGTTGCGAGCAGATGGCGTTGGCGTTATCGTCGCGCACCTCCGAGCCCAACCAGATGATGCGTTCCTTGAGCAGACGGTTATAGATATAGTCCTCGCGTCCCGAAGGATCCACGGTAGCCATGCTGGGCGCGTTCGGTTCGGTTGCCATTCTCGTTGACCTCTCACTCTGGCGGGTTTGCCCCAAGGGACTGTCCCGGCCGTTTATCTCTCACTGGACACTAACCCGCGCGGGCGCCATTTTGCTCCTGCTGCCCGACCTGTTCGCTGACGGCGCATCACCAGCCGTCCGGTGGATCTGCGGCTTACCAGCGAAGATCAGCAGACGCCAAGACGCCGCAGCCTTTGCGGGCCGCGGCGTCCTGAATGCTGCTCATTGCTGACCGGACAGGTGCACTCAGTGCACCGCCGGGGAGGACAGGTGCCTACTTTGCGTCGAGGGCTTCCTGCTCGTTAGCGGCTTCTGTACTACCGTCCTCGGTGGCGTCATCGGTGGCGCCGTCAGCCTCGTCCGCTGACCCGGGAGGGCGTACAAAGTTGGTGAGATCCACGTCTGCGCCATTGCTATCGGTGACCTTGGCCAGTTCAAGAACCTTCGCAAGGGCCTTCCGGCGCCGTACCTCGGCCACAATCATCGGAACCTGGCCGCTCTGGTCGAGCATCTGGGCGAACTGATTAGGCTCCATCCCGTACTGGCCAGCAGTCGAGACGATGTAGTCGATCAGCTCGTTCTGGCTGACTCCGATCTCTTCCTTCTCAGCGATCGAGTCGAGGATAACCTCGTTCTGGAAGGCCCGTTCGGTGTTTGCCCGGACCTCAGCGCGGTGTTCATCGGTGTCGTGGTCTTCGCCGGCCTTGGCGTTTTTCTCGGCGTCGAAGTGCTGGTCGAGCTGTTCATCGACCACTGTCTGCGGAACAGGAACGCTGATCATTTCGATCAGCTTCTCGAGCACCTTGTCGCGGGCTTCAACACCCTGATCGACCAACTTGTCTTCACCAGCACGCTTGGCAAGGTCTTCGCGGAGTTCGGCAGCCGTATCGAATTCACTGGCAAGCTGGGCGAAATCATCGTTGACCTCGGGAAGCTCGCGCTCCTTGACCGTTTTGACCAGCACCTTCACCTGAGCGGTGGAGCCGGTGTGCTCACCGCCGGCGAGGGTCGTCTCGAAAATCGCGTTTTCGTCCACGCTGAGCCCGGTAACAGCCTCGTCCATGCCATCGAGCATGGTGCCCGAACCAATCTGGTATGAAAGATCCTGGGCAGAATCTACGTCCTCGCCATCCACCGTGGCGGTGAGGTCAAGCGTAAGGAAGTCGCCATCCTGAGCCGGGCGGTCCACTGCAATCAGGGTGCCGAAGCGGCCGCGCAGCTCGTCCACCGCCTTGTCGATGTCCGCGTCGGTGGCCGTAGCCGCCTCAACTGTCACTTCAATGCCCGAATAGTCGGGAAGCTCAATTTCGGGCCGGATGTCCAGCTCGACAGTGAAGACCAGCTGCCCCTCGAGAGCTGCCGGATCCGGGACTTCGGTGATCTCCACTTCGGGCCGGCTCAGCGGGTGAATTCCGGTTTCCTGCACAGCACTCTGGTAGAAACCGTTGAGGCCCTCGTTGACTGCGGTCTCGATGACGTACCCGCGGCCCACGCGCTGGTCGATAAGCTTCTGCGGTACCTTGCCCTTGCGGAAGCCTGGAATCTGCACCTGGCCGCCGATGGTTTTGTAAGCCTGGTCGATGTTCGGCTGGAGTTCCTCCAACGGGACCTCAACATTGAGCTTCACCCGCGTGGGGGAAAGGTTTTCGACAGCGCTTTTCACAGCCTGAGACTCCTGAGTGATTGGGATAGTTTCCGTATGTGAACATACAGAGTCGGGGTGACAGGAGTTGAACCTGCGACTTCCTGCTCCCAAAGCAGGCGCTCTACCAAGCTGAGCTACACCCCGTCATTGCGTATGTCAGTCTACGTAAAAAACACCTTGGTTGCACATTTGGCGAAAACCCCGCACTTATGGTGTAGTTATATGCGTTCCACGGCGTTTCTCAGGAGACGCTAGCTCGTCCGGGGATGTAGCTTAATGGTAAAGCCTCAGTCTTCCAAACTGATTACGCGGGTTCGATTCCCGTCATCCCCTCCAGTTTTCATTCAGCCCTAGTCGGCTATAAAACCGGTAGATTCGTATTCGGCGATTTTCGCGATCCGGCGCAGGTGGCGAATCTCCTTGCTGAAGGGTTCGCTGAGGAACGCGTCAATAATCTGTGCTGCTTCTTCAATGGTGTGCTGTCTGCCGCCTACAGCTACTAGGTTGGCGTCGTTGTGCTGACGCGCAAGCCGCGCAGTGTCCAGGTTCCAGGCTAGGGCCGCACGCGCACCCACCACCTTGTTCGCGGCGATTTGTTCCCCGTTGCCCGAACCACCCAGCACGATGCCCAGCGCAGGGACCCCCGCATGCTGATCTGCTACGACCGCACGCGCAGCATTGACGCAGAAGGCGGGGTAGTCATCGTCGGGATCATAGTGCGTCGGGCCATGGTCAATTACTTCGTAGCCGTTCGCGCTCAGGTGGCGGATCAGATGGGAGCTAAGCTCCATACCGGCGTGATCGGTAGCAATATGAACGCGCATCAGGGAATCCATTCGACTCGTGGGAAAAGTTCGTTCCCAGCCTACTGGTTTCCGCGCGGGCGCCACCGCCGCGGGCAACAGCTCACACTAGCCGCGAGCGACAAGGCCCGGCTCGCCGTCGCGCAGCGTGAANNCCCGTCCCGTTGCCGTTCGATGTCACCGAACTGCAGACGAGTTCCGAGCCCACCACCGGAGCGTCCGGGTTTGTATAGTCGACCTTCACGTCGCTCGCCCAGTGACGGTGTACGTCTCCTGTGAGAACGACGGCGTTGCGCACCTTCGCGTCCACCCACCCCTGGGTGATCCTGCGCCGCGACGCGGCGTATCCGTCCCAGCCGTCCATCGAGACGTCGTCGACCTCGGGGTCCTGGTTCCGGTCCCGTTCAGCGAAGAACACCTGTTGTCCGAGCAGGTCCCAGCGGGCGTCCGATCTCCGGAAGCCATCCAGCAGCCACTGCTCCTGGGCCGGCCCGGTGATCGACCGGGATTCATCGAACCGCTCATCGATATTCTTTTTCCATCCATCCCCGGCCAGCTGATCGTCACGGTATTGGCGGGTGTCCATCATGTGGAAATTCGCGAGGCGTCCCCACTGCAGGCGGCGATAGATCTGCATATCGACCCCCTCAGGGAGGGAACTGCGGCGCAGCGGCATGTTTTCGTAGTAGGCCTGGAATGCCGCCGCCCTGCGGGTCAGGAAGTTCTCCGTCGTGTCATTAAGTTGCGCGGGATCGCGGTTTTCAGGGATGTCGTCTGCCCAGTTATTGTCGACCTCGTGGTCATCCCAGACGACCAGCCAAGGCGCGATCGCGTGCGCAGCCTGCAGATCCGGGTCCGACTTGTACTGTGCATGGCGCTGCCGGTAATTCGCCAGGGTGACTGTTTCCGGTCCCTCGTGGTCGCGGACATTCCCATCGCCGGAGCGGTAGGTATCCCGCCGGTACTCGTACTGGTAGTCGCCCAGGTGCAACACCAGATCGGGCTGGTCCTCGGCAAGCCGTCGGTACGCCGTAAAGTAACCGTGCTCGTATTGGGCGCAACTTGCGAAGGACATGGCGAGGGCTGCTGGTAATTCCCGGGGCCCGGGGGCAGTCATCGTGCGTCCGGTGGGGCTCAGGTGCGCTCCGGTCCGAAAACGGTAGAAGTACTCACGGCCCGGGCGCAGTCCACGCAATACAACATGCACCGAGTGGGCAGATTCGATGCGCGCATCCGTCCTGCCGCGCGCGACCACCGCCGTCATCCGCGGGTCCTCGGCGATTTCCCAAGCGACGTCCACCGGACGGTTCGGCATTGCACCGAGCCCGTCCTCGGCCAGGGGATCCAGGGCAAGCCTGGTCCAGATGACAAAGCCATCGGGCCAGGGCTCTCCTGATGCCAGGCCGAGCGTGAACGGGTCCGCGCGGAGGCCTGCGTCCGACCGCACGGTCGAGGCGAGAGAACTTCCGGGGGCCGCCGCAACCAGGCCAGCTCCGAGTCCGGCGGTGATCAGGGATCTGCGTGAAAGGTTCATGCCCTCCACGCTAGATTCGTCGGGCGCACTGCGTGCTACCGCCCGGTGAACGTTCAGTGAACTGCATTCCAGCTGCCGTGGAAGGGGATCTTCGCCCCAGTTTTACGGCCGATTCGGACAACGGGTCATAGAATGGCGGTTGATCGACCCCGTACTGTCCCTCATCGTCTATACCACCCCTGATGCAATCGGAGGCCACCGTGCCCGGCTTGAACCTGACCCGCGACGAGGCCCAGGCCCGCGCTGCACTGCTCACCGTCAACTCCTATGACGTGACTCTGGACCTGATGCGCGGGCAGAAAGTCTTTGGTTCAACCACCGTTGTCACCTTCGACGCCGAACAGGGCTCCAGCAGCTTTATCGACGCAGTCACTGAGACGGTCCACCGCGTCACCCTCAACGGAGTCGCCCTGGATGCTTCCGAGGTCGCCGACGGCGCCCGCATCCATTTGCCGGTTCTCGCCCGATCCAACGTCCTGGTCATCGAAGCGGATATGCTCTACACGAACAGCGGCGAGGGGCTTCACCGTTTTGTGGACCCAGTAGACGGCGAGACGTACCTATATACCCAGTTCGAGGTGCCGGACTCGCGCCGGGTATTCGCCGTATTCGAACAGCCCGACCTGAAAGCGACGTTTCGCTTCACCGTAACCGCGCCTGCGCACTGGGATGTCATCTCTGTCTCCCCGACCCCTGAACCTGTGGACGCCGGGCCCGCCGCGGACGGCGCGGCCCGCTCGACGTGGACGTTCGAGCCGACCCCGGTGCTCTCCTCCTATGTGACCGCGCTGATCGCCGGTCCCTACCAGGCAGTACGCGGCGAGTATAGTAGCACCGACGGGCGCGTGATCCCGCTCGGGGTGTTTGCTCGCCGGTCCCTGATGGAATACCTCGATGCAGAGAATATTTTCGCGCTGACCCGGCAGGGTTTCGAATTCTATGAGCGGCAGTTCGGCGTCCCCTACCCGTTCGCAAAATACGATCAGCTCTTCGTCCCAGAATTCAATGCCGGGGCTATGGAAAACGCCGGTGCGGTCACCTTCGTGGAGAGCTACGTATTCCGCTCCCGCGTGCCAGAGGCCACAGTTGAACGGCGCGCCATCACCATCCTCCACGAGCTGGCGCACATGTGGTTCGGAGACCTGGTCACCATGCGCTGGTGGAATGACCT
>DGBL01000059.1 GCA_002384315.1 Micrococcaceae bacterium UBA4005
CCTGCACAAGACGTTCTGCATTCCGCATGGCGGCGGCGGGCCGGGGGTCGGCCCGGTGGCGGCCAAGGCCCATCTGGCGCCGTTCATGCCGGGGGACGCCGCCACCTGGACTGAGGGCAGCGACGTGCCGGTCTCCGCCTCGCGGTACGGTTCGGCGGGCGTGCTGCCGATCTCCTGGGCCTATGTGAAGCTCATGGGCGGTCGCGGCCTCACCGAGGCCACCCGGTCCGCGCTCCTGGCCGCGAACTACATTGCGGCGCGGCTCAACGACTACTTCCCGGTCCTCTACACCGGCGACGGCGGCCTGGTGGCGCACGAGTGCATCCTGGACCTGCGTGAGCTCACTGCCAAGACCGGGGTCACCGCAGAGGATGTGGCCAAACGCCTGATCGACTACGGCTTCCACGCCCCGACCCTGGCGTTCCCGGTGGCCGGAACGCTCATGGTGGAACCCACCGAATCCGAGGATCGGGGGGAAATGGACCGCTTCATTGACGCCATGATC
This sequence comes from Micrococcaceae bacterium UBA4005, assembly GCA_002384315.1. Taxonomy (GTDB): domain Bacteria; phylum Actinomycetota; class Actinomycetes; order Actinomycetales; family Micrococcaceae; genus Arthrobacter_D. Next base: position 506 of record DGBL01000059.1, read on the forward strand.
CGCATCCGCTCCGAGATCGACCAGGTGGCTGCCGGGGACTTCTCTGTGGAGAACAGTCCACTGCGCAATGCACCGCACACCGCGGCCGCGGTCGTGGACTCCGCTTGGTCCCACGACTACCCGCGCGAACAGGCGGCCTTCCCGGTGGCCACGCTGAAACAGGATAAGTACTTCCCGCCGGTGGGCCGGATCGACGGCGCTGCCGGCGACCGGAACCTCATCTGCTCCTGCCCACCCATCGAAGCTTTCGAAGACAGCGCAACATTCGCCCAGGAGGGGGAAACCCGACCATGAGCACCAACTACACTGCTCTCGCCGCGGAGCACACCAAGCTCGGCGCATCCTTCACCGACTTCGGCGGCTGGCAAATGCCGCTCAAGTACAGTTCCGAGCTGGCGGAGCACCATGCCGTGCGAACATCCGCAGGGATCTTCGACCTCTCCCACATGGGCGAAATATGGGTCAGCGGCCCGGACGCAGCCGCCTTCATGGACTATGCACTGGTCGGCCGGATTTCTGCCATGGCGGTAGGCAAAGCCAAGTACTCGCTTATCTGCGGTGCGGACGGCGGCATCATCGATGACCTCATCACCTACCGCCGGCCAGCCGACGCGGACGGAAAAGATAGGTTCCTGGTGGTCCCGAACGCGGGTAACGCGCGGGTAGTGGGCGTTGAACTGGCCGCGCGCGCCGCAGGATTCGACGTCGTGGTGGAGGACGCCTCGGCCGCGACGTCGCTGATCGCCGTGCAGGGACCGGCAGCCGAGCGCATCCTGCTTCGCCTAGTCCCGGCATCCGGGCACCACCTGGTCACGGAGCTGAAATACTACGCCGCGGTGGAGGTTCCCGTCCTGGCGGGCGCAACCGAGCAACGGCTGCTGCTCGCCCGGACCGGGTACACCGGCGAGGACGGTTTCGAGATTTTCATCCCGAACGACCATGCCGCCAGCCTGTGGCGGGCACTGCTCGCCAGCGCGGATGACGGGGAGCTGGTCCCCGCGGGTCTGGCCTGCCGAGACTCGCTCCGGCTGGAAGCCGGGATGCCGCTTTACGGCAACGAACTCTCCCGCGACGTTGACCCGTTCACCGCTGGTCTCGGAGGCGTCGTCGCACTGTCCAAGGCCGCAGACTTCGTGGGCAAAGCTGCGCTCACTGCCGCGAAGGAGACCGGTGCAGGCACGACCACTGGCCGCAGGCTGGTGGGTCTGCGCGGTATGGGCAGACGCACCGGGCGCGAACACTACCGGGTCCTGCACGGCGGCGCGGCCGTCGGTGAAATTACCTCCGGACAGCCCAGCCCCACCCTCAAATACCCGATAGCCATGGCGTATGTCGACGTCGGATGCGCCAGACCAGGCACCGCACTGGACGTTGACGTGCGGGGCAGGCCAGAACCGTTCGAGGTCGTGGAACTACCGTTCTACCACCGCACTAAGTAACCGCATCGACACCGCTTTCCTGAGGTTTCCCTTCCGCCCGATCACTCGAAAAGGACCACAACATGGCACAGGTTTCCGCTGAACTGCAGTACTCCCAGGAGCACGAATGGGTTGCCCGGGAGGCAAATAACATCGTCCTGGTCGGCATCTCGGCCGTTGCCACCGAAGCTCTCGGCGATATTGTCTATGTCGACCTGCCGGAGGTCGGCTCGGCGGTAACCGCCGGGGAGATCTGCGGCGAAGTGGAATCCACCAAGTCCGTATCTGACCTGTATTCGCCCGTGACCGGCGAGGTGACGGAGGTGAACTCCGCCGCCGCCGCGGACCCTGCGCTGATCAACAACGATCCGTACGGCGCTGGTTGGCTGTTCAGAGTAGCAGCATCATCAGATGGGCCACTGCTCTCTGCCGACGAATACGCATCCCGCAACGGCGGCGAGCTGTGAGCTCCGCCGAGATCCTCGCGGCGGAAGCTGCTCCCGGGCCTCAGTACGTCCCACCCGGGAACTGACCATGGCTGTTGGAGTCTTCGACCTTTTTTCCATCGGAATCGGACCATCCAGTTCGCACACGGTGGGGCCCATGCGTGCCGCCGCCGTCTTCGCTGGGGAGCTGAAGGCATCCGGAGCGCTCGGTGGCATTGCCGCGCTTCGGGTGGACCTCTACGGGTCGCTGGCAGCCACCGGCCACGGCCACGGCACGATGACCGCCATCCTGCTGGGCTTGGAGGGTTTCCAGCCTGAGCTGATCCTCCCCGCTGAGGTGGAGGAGCGGCTCGCCGCGATTGCTGAGAGTGGAACCCTGCAGTTGGCTGGCGAAGTACCGCTCCAATACGCGGCCCAGGACATGGTCCTGCATCCCCTGACTATCCTGCCCCGACATACCAACGGCATGAGGTTCACCGTCTCCGGCGCCGACGGCGAAGCCCTGCATCAGACAACTTTCTTTTCGGTCGGTGGCGGGTTCATTATTCGTGACGGGGAGGAGGACGCGGCACGGAAGAATCTCGATACGACCAAAAGCGGGCTGCCGCTGCCGTTCCGCACCGCTGCGGAACTGCTGGTCCACTGCCAATCGGAAGGCTTGTCCATCGGTGGGGTCATGCTCGTCAACGAGCGCGCTGCCCGCAGTGAGCCACATATCCGGCAAGACCTGCTGCACATCTACTCGGTCATGGAAGACTGCGTCGAAGTCAGTCTCCAGCGCGACGGCCTGCTCCCAGGCGGGCTGAAGGTCCGCCGTCGTGCGCCCGAGTGGCACAAGCGGCTGCTAAAGGAAGATGCCGAACGCGACCCAAAGTACTGGCAGGAATGGGTGAACCTGATCGCGTTGGCCGTCAATGAGGAAAATGCCTCCGGTGGCCGCGTTGTCACAGCCCCGACCAACGGGGCTGCGGGCATCATTCCCGCGGTGCTCTACTACGCGTTGCACTTCGCCCCCGGAATGGATAACGCTACGCAGCAGGACCGCGACGACATCGTAGTGAAGTTCCTGCTCACGGCAGCGGCCATTGGCGTGCTCTATAAGGAACAGGCTTCCATTTCCGGAGCCGAAGTGGGATGCCAGGGCGAGGTCGGTTCGGCGTCATCCATGGCGGCGGCGGGCTTGGCTGAAGTGATGGGGGGCTCCCCCGGCCAGGTGGAAAACGCCGCGGAAATCGCGATGGAGCACAATCTTGGGCTGACTTGTGATCCGATCGGTGGGCTCGTGCAAATCCCCTGTATTGAACGCAACGCGATCGCGGCAGCCAAAGCGATCAACGCAGCAAAGATGGCGCTCTGGGGCGATGGCGCGCACCGGGTCTCACTCGATGAAGTGATCGTGACCATGCGTGAGACCGGCAAGGATATGAGTTCGAAGTACAAGGAAACCGCGATGGGAGGCCTGGCCGTGAACGTCGTGGAGTGCTANNGAATAGCCGTCGGCGAGTACGACGGCGTCGGGTGCGGCCGCGCGCACAGCAGGCAAAAGCTGCTGCTCGGCCACCGCCACCGATACTTCGTAATGGCCGCGCTCAACCCCGAAATTCCCGGCGAGCCCGCAACACCCGCCGAGCTTGCGCACTGTAGCGCCGGCCGTCGCGAGCAACGCTGCATCGGGGCTCCAGCCCATGACCGCGTGGTGGTGGCAATGCGGCTGCGCCACCACAGTGAGTCCATCCAGCGACGGTGGCGCGTACCTGGGTGTGGCGGCCAGCAGCTCTGCCAGGGTGTGGGTCGCGCCCGCCACTAGCCTGGCGGCAGGCCCGGCTACTGGGTCCGCACCAAGAAGCTCGAGCGCGTCAGAGCGCAACACGCCGGTGCACGAGGGCTCCAGACCGACAATCGGGACGCC
>DGBL01000049.1:0-9608 GCA_002384315.1 Micrococcaceae bacterium UBA4005
GTGCAGCCGGGTGCGGGGGAGCAGCGACGGAAACACGTTCGTGGCCAACGCCACCCGTTGCGCGCTCACGGTGCCTCCATCGGTCATCAACTGCACCGCTGCGCCAGCGTCCTTCAGTGCGCGGACGGGGCTGTGTTCATGGACGACGACGCCGGCGGCCTGCGCCGCGCGCTGCAGTCCCCAAGCGAGCCGGGCCGGGTTGAGGACGGCGGTGCTTTTGGTATCCCATAGCCCTGCCCGGTACAGCGGGGAATTCACTTCCTTGCGGACAGCCTCCTGGTCCAGGAAGATCACGTCCGGGTCTTTGCCTGCCTGGCTGGCAAGCCAGTCGACCTGATGCTCTTCGGTGGCCACCGAGAGGCTCCCGGTCCATTCGAAACTGCAGTCGATCCCATAGCGATCGATAGTCGCGGCGATTTCCTCCAGGTTTTCCTGCCCCAATTCGCGCAGCCGAGCGGCCTCGCCGGGCAGGTGCTTGAGCCCGTTGGCGTGGCCGTGGGTGAGGCTGGCGTCGCAGAACCCGCCGTTGCGCCCGGACGCGGCCCCGGCGATCCGCCCGCCCTCCAGCAGCACCACGTGCCGGTGGGGGTCACGTTCTTTGGCCAGCAGCGCCGTCCACAGTCCGCTATAACCGCCTCCCACGACCGCCAAATCGGCAGTGATGTCCGTTGCCAGGGCGGGTAGTGGACGCGGGCGGGCCCGATCGTCGAGCCAGTACGGCTCGCTTGAGGCATCAACCAGGCCTGCACGGGTGGGGCCAGCAGGCAGGCGCTGTTCGGCGTCGTCGTACGTGGTGGTGTGCTTCACGGCACGGGTCCTCGCTCGTCATCGGGCTGTAGCTAGAGGTGGTTCAGGCCTTCCACCAGGACGGAGCGCAGGATCTGCTCAATCTGGTCGAATTCTTTCTGCCCGATGGTCAGCGGCGGGGCGAGCTGGATCACGGGATCGCCGCGGTCATCGGCCCGGCAGTAGAGGCCGGCGTCGAACAGCGCGGTCGAGAGGTAGCCGCGCAGCAAGTGCTCGGACTCCTTGTCGCTGAAGGTCTCCTTGGTGGCCTTATCCTTGACCAACTCGATGCCATAGAAGTAGCCCTCGCCGCGGACATCGCCGACGATCGGCAGATCCAGCAGCTTCTCCAAGGTGGCGCGGAATGCCGGCGCGTTGTCCTTGACCCGCTGGTTCAGGCCTTCGCGTTCGAAGATATCCAGGTTCGCCAGGGCAACAGCGGCGGACACCGGGTGCCCGCCGAAGGTGTACCCGTGATAGAACGTGGTGTCCCCGTGCTTGAACGGTTCGAACAACCTGTCCGAGGCGATCATCGCACCGATGGGGGAGTAGCCGCTGGTCAGGCCCTTGGCGCACGTGATGATGTCCGGCACATAGTCGAAGTCGTCACAGGCGAACATGGACCCGATTCTGCCGAAAGCGCAGATCACCTCGTCGGAGACCAGCAGAACATCGTATTCGTCACAGATCTCCCGGACTCGTTCAAAGTAACCGGGAGGCGGTGGGAAGCATCCGCCGGAATTCTGGACCGGCTCCAGGAACACTGCGGCCACCGTATCCGGCCCCTCGAACTCAATGGCTTCACCGATCCGGTCCGCCGCCCAGCGCCCGAAGGTCTTGGGATCCTCCAGCCCTTCCGGGGCCCGGTACTGATTGGTGTTCGGGACACGNNGTGATGGACAGCGCGCCCTGCGGGGTCCCGTGGTAAGCGACCGCCCGCGAAATCACCTTGGTCTTGTTCGGCTTTCCGGTGAGCTTGAAGTAATTCTTCGCCAGCTTCCAGGCGCTTTCCACGGCATCGCCGCCGCCGGTGGTGAAAAATACCCGGTTCAGGTCGCCGGGGGCGTAATGGGCCAGCCGTTCAGCAAGTTCGATGGCGGCCGGGTGGGCGTAGGACCACAAAGGCATGAAGGCCAGCTCGCGGGCCTGCTTCGCTGCGGCCTGGGCCAATTCCTCGCGCCCGTGGCCTACCTGCACCACGAACAGGCCGGAGAGCCCGTCGATGTATTCGCGGCCCTGGTCGTCGTAAATCAGGTGGCCTTCGCCCCGGGTAATCACCGGGACGGTGCCGCCCTCGTTCAGGTGGGAATGCCTCGCCATATGCATCCACAAGTGGTCCCGGGCCGCCTGCTGGCGGTCCGTTCCGCGTGCGGTGGTGAACGTTCTCGGGTGGGTGGGCTGTGTCATCGGGTTCCCCAGTTGTATGCCTGCTTGCGCAGGGAGAGGTACATGAAGGTTTCGGTGCCGGCAACGCCGGAGATACTGCGGATCTCATTGATGACCCGCAGCAGATCGTGGTCGTTCTCGCAGATGACCTCGGCGAGGATGTCGAACGAACCGCCGGTCACCACGCAGTAGGAGATCTGGGACAAGGCGGAAATTTCATCGGCCACCTTCAGGAGGTCGGCCTCCGCCCGGATGCCGAGCATTGCTTGGCGCGAAAAACCCAGTTGTAGCGGATCGGTCACCGCGACAATCTGCATCATTCCGCTCTCCACCATCTTCTGCACGCGCTGACGTACGGCAGCTTCGGAGAGGCCAACGGCCTTTCCGATCGCGCCGTAAGACCGCCGCCCATCCGCCTGCAGTTGTTCGATGATGGCTTTGGAAACGTCGTCGACCGCACCGTTGACGGGAGGAACCGGGGTATTGCCTGGCGCGGGGGACATGTAGCCATTGAAACTGTTGTCCGGCCGCAACGCAACCCCATATCCACTAATCCGGTTGATTATTTCGTTATATTCGCCTAAATCCGTTGAATAATAAAAACTTTTGTCCGATAACACTTGTGAATGGTGGGTTCGCTCTGGAAGTATGATGCGCACCACATGTTCAGATATCGAGCAGGGAGCCGCCATGATGCCCACATCCCCACCCGAAGATCCATACCTACGACGCCTGGTTGCCGCCCAGCTAACGCGCCGGCGGCTGTTGGCCGGGGCCGGTGGCCTCAGCTTGGCCGGACTGCTTGCCGCCTGCGGTACAGGCGGATCCGGCGGGACCTCCCCTAGCGGCGGCGCGCAAGCGGTGGAGGATCTCTCCGAATCGGAGAAGATCGTCAACTGGGCCAACTGGACTCTTTACCTTGACTACGACGACACGACACAGAAGTATCCGACCCTCGAAGCGTTCACGGCGGCGTCCGGTATCGACGTGAACTACTCCGAGGACATCGACAGCAACACAGGATACTTCGGCAAGGTCCAGGCGCAGCTCGCCTCGGGCAAGGACATCGGCCAGGACATCATCACGGTGACCGACTGGATGGCCGACCGGATGATACGGCTCGGCTTCACCCAAGAGCTGAACCACGCCAATATTCCCAACGCCAAAAACATCCTGGCTAACCTGCAGGACGTCGGCTTCGACCCCGGTCGCAAACACTCGCTCACCTGGCAGTCCGGTTTCGCCGGGATCGCGTGGAACAAGGAAGCCGTGCCGGGAGGCCTGAAGACTGTCGCCGACCTCTGGAAGCCTGAGCTCAAGGGCCGGGTCGAGGTCCTCGACGAAATGCGCGACACCATGGGCCTGCTCATGATGGAAAACGGCGTAAATATCGAGGAAAACTGGGGCACGGACGAATTCGAAAACGCCCTCGATGTCCTACGCAAGCAGATCGCGAGCGGGCAGATCCGGCAGGTCAAGGGGAATTCCTACAAGGAAGACCTGATCTCCGGGGATGCGCTTGCCGTGATCGCCTGGTCCGGGGACATCACGCAGCTGAACTTCGAGGAAGGCGACAAATGGGAGTTCGCCATCCCGGAGGCCGGCGGGACACTATGGTCTGACAACATGCTGGTTCCCGTCGCTTCGCCGCACAAGACCAATGCGGAGAAGCTCATGGACTACTATTACGATCCGGTCAATGCAGCCACCGTTGCCGCCTACGTCAACTACATCTGCCCGGTGGAAGGCGCCCGCGAGGCGATGGAGGCGATCGACCCCGAACTTGTGGACAACCCGCTGATATTCCCCACGGAGGAATATCTCGCCAACGTCCAGGTAGTCCGCTCGCTCTCCGCCGATGAAGACACCGAATTCAGCTCCCTGTTCCAGAAAGCGATCGGGGTTTGATGATTCAGGAGCACGTTGGCGTCGGCGCAGTCAAAACAGCCGCTGACGCCAACGGTGCGGATTTGAGCCTCCGCTCGATCTGCAAGCGGTTCGCGGATTTCGTCGCAGTGGACAATCTGGACTTGACCATCCCTGCAGGCTCTTTCTTCGCCCTGCTCGGCCCCTCCGGGTGCGGCAAAACCACGACGTTGCGGATGGTGGCAGGGCTGGAGCAGCCGACGGCGGGGACCATCAGCATCGGCGGGAAGGACATCACGCACACCAGCGCCCATGAACGTCCGGTCAACACCGTCTTCCAGAACTACGCATTGTTCCCGCATATGAACGTACTGGACAATGTGGCCTTCGGGTTGCGGCGGCGGAAAGTCCGGGACGCGCACGCCGAAGCCAGAGGGGCACTGAAACTGGTGGAACTGGAGCATCTGGCCAGCCGTAGGCCGGCGCAGCTCTCCGGCGGCCAACAGCAGCGGGTGGCGCTGGCCCGTGCGATCGTGAACCGCCCGGCTGTGCTGCTGCTGGACGAACCGCTCGGGGCCCTGGACATGAAGCTGCGACGCCAGATGCAGGTGGAGTTGAAGAACATCCAGAACGAAGTGGGACTGACCTTCGTGCATGTCACCCACGATCAGGAAGAGGCCATGACCATGGCGGACACCGTGGCCGTGATGAACGGGGGCCGGGTGGAGCAGTTGGGGGCTCCGCAGGAGCTGTATGGACTGCCGCGTACCGCTTTCGTAGCGAATTTCCTTGGCAAATCCAACCTGATTTCCGGTCAGATCATCGAGGATCGGGGGGACGCCGTCGTCGTCGCCGCCCACGGAAGCCGGTTGATAGTGCTCAAGGATCGCGCGACCAGCCACCACGGTCACGTGCTGGTGGGAATCAGGCCGGAAAAACTGTCCATGCTCCGTCCGCAGGACGCCGACCCGAGCGCCGCCAACACGCTCTCCGGGCGTGTCGCCGATGTCTCGTTCACCGGGGTGAGCACCGAGTACTCGGTGGAGGTCCCCGGCATCGGCACCATGGGCGTCTTCAGCCAGAATTACGGGACCCAGCAGGTGCAACCCGGCGAGAATGTCGTGCTCAACTGGGACTCCGCCTACGCCTTCGGTCTGGGCGGAGACCAGGACTCCCGCGCCGGTGCCGGGCAGGACGCCGGCTGATGGCGCTGCTTGCTGGCGAACGGAAAAGCCCGGTCATCCACCAGCGCGGTGCCGATGAAATCAGTAGCGCGAAACGCAGGAGCAGGATCGGGTACCTGCTGATCCTTCCCGGCTTCATCTTCCTGCTGCTTTTCTTCGTGCTGCCGGTTTTCTCGCTGTTGGCAACCTCGCTCTATACGAAACCCCCGGGGGCGGACATCGGCCAGTTCGCGCCGGCGTTGCAGTTCAGCAACTACACCGATGTGCTCAGCGGTTACTGGCCCGAATTCCTGCGCTCATTCGGTTTCGCGCTCGTCGCCACCGTCGCCGCGCTGCTGATCGGTTACCCGATGGCCTACCTCGTGGCCGTTCGGCTGCGCGGGCATGCGCTGCTGCAGGGGATTCTCCTAGTACTGATCATCGCGCCGTTTTTCACGAGTTTCATTCTGCGCACCCAGGCGTGGAAACAGATCCTTGCCGACGAAGGACCGGTGGTGGCTGTGCTGCGTGCCGTGTCGCTCCTACCTCCCGATGGACGGCTCACGGCAACGGCCTTCGCCGTTGTGTGCGGGCTGACCTACAACTTCCTGCCGTTTATGACCCTACCGATCTATGCCAACCTCGAGCGCCTGGACACCCGGCTCATCGAAGCCGGAAACGATCTCTACGCGAGCCCGGCCACCACCTTTCGCACCGTAACACTGCCACTGTCCATGCCCGGGGTGATCGCAGGGACGCTGCTGACGTTCATCCCCGCGGCGGGCGACTACATCAACTCGGCACTGTTGGGCAACAACCAGGACACCACCATGATCGGCCAGGTTATCGACTCGCTATTCTTCCGCGTGGTCGACTACCCGGGGGCCTCCGCGCTGTCCTTCGTACTGATGCTGGCGATTCTGTTCCTGGTGATTCTGTATGTCCGGCGCTTCGGCACCAAGGAAATATTGTGAGTGCCGGAACTGCTGGGAGCGCGCTGCTGCGGCAGGTTCTCGGGCGCTGGCTGATTCCCCTCATTGGGGGAATGGCTTTCCTCTTCCTGCTGGTCCCGATCGCCTACGTCTTCGCGTTCTCCTTCAACGACGCCGGCCGCACCAACCTGACCTGGCGCGGTTTTACCCTGGATAACTGGCGCAACCCTTGCGGGGCTCCGGCGGTATGCGAATCGCTGGCGAACAGTCTGCAGATCGGTGCAACCGCCACAGTACTCGCCACAATCCTGGGCACGGCGATCGCCATCGGCCTGGTGCGCTACCGCTTCCGGTTCAACGCGACCGCGAATATGCTCATCTTCCTGCCCCTGGCCACCCCGGAAGTGGTGCTGGGAGCGTCCCTGCTGGCCCAGTTCCTCAATGTCGGCGCGGAGCTCGGGATGGGGACCATCATCATCGCCCACACCATGTTCTGCATCTCCTTCGTGGTGGTGACCGTCAAGGCGCGCGTGGCCAGCCTGGACCCGCAACTTGAGCAGGCTGCGGCCGATCTTTATGCCACGCCGTTCCAGGCGTTCTGGAGAGTGACTTTCCCCCTGCTGCTGCCCGGAATCGTGGCCGCCGCGCTGCTGGCCTTTGCTATCAGTTTCGACGATTTCATCATCACCAATTTCAATTCCGGCAGTGCGGACACCTTCCCCAAATTCGTGTATGTGGCCGCGACCAGGGGCATCCCCGCTCAGGCTAATGTCATCGGCTCCGCCATGTTCATCATCGCGCTGCTGATCGTCATCGGCGGGCAGATCCTCGCCGCCCGGCGCGCCAAGCTCCTGGCGGCGCTGTAACAAATCAAGACGGAGGCAAATCTGATCTATGGATTGGCATCGTCCAGCCGCTTTGCGCCTAGCCCGGGCGCAGCCCGGGGCTGAGGCACAATTTGTATGCACGGTGATTGTTAGACAGTCTAACTAATGTAATACTTGCTTGCGTGGATACTTCGCCGAACCCGAGAACCTGCTGTGGCACTGTTCTCCCCGCGCCTGCCTCCGTCAGTGGCGGGCGTCACTGACCATGTCAACCGTCGAGGCCAACACTGAGACCCTTGCGGGGCTGCTTGGCCGGGTCGCTGAGGGTGACCACCAGGCGTTCAGTGCCCTCTATGAACAGACTTCCCGCCGCGTTTACGCGCTCGTTCTGCGGGTCGTCCAGAATCCGGCGATGTCGGCAGAGGTGGTTCAGGAGGTTTATCTGCAGGTGTGGATGCTTGCGCACACGTACAACGCGGAGCTGGGAACTCCGCAGAACTGGATTTTTACCGTCGCCCACCGTCGTGCAGTCGATCGTGTCCGCAGTGAGCAGAGCGCCGTTGGGCGGGACGCCCGCTACGGGTTGCGTGCCCACGCACTGCGGGACGATACCGTCGATGAGTCCGTGCACCGCACGCTGATGTCCGAGAGTGTGGTGCGTTCCATGGCGGCGTTGACGGCCCGCCAAGCCGAAGCGATCCGCCTAGCCTTTTATGGTGGTCTCACCTACGCCGAGGTTGCGGAGACGCTGAAGCTGAAGCTGCCCACCGTGAAGTCCCGTATCCGTTCCGGATTGATCAGGCTCCGGGACGCGCTGGAAGCGGATGGCTACGACGCCCACGCGCGTTAGACGAAAGTACTTTCATCCACCCGTGGCGCCGGCGGCGTGGTCGAAGGAAACAGCGCGGACTGCCGCAGGATGGGGTTGAAGTACCCGTGGCCCACGCCGCCGAACTCGTATGCGGTTTCGGAGTGTTCGGTCAGGTCTACGCCGGTCACCTCGTCCTCGTCGGCGACCCGGAATCCCATGGTCTTGTGAATTGCCAGGCCGATCACAGCGGTCATCGCGCCCGAGACAAGGATGGTGACGACGACGGCGGCGCTTTGAGCGATGAGCTGCTGGAACCCGCCACCGTAGAACAGGCCGCCCGCGGTTCCATCGCCGGGCAGGGCGATGAATCCCAGCGCGAGGGTCCCAACGAGCCCGGCGCCCAGGTGGACGCCGACGACGTCGAGCGAGTCGTCAAATCCGTACCGGTACTTCACTTCGACGAACAGTGCGGAGGAGACCCCGGCAACTAGGCCAAGGCCGACGGCGGCGGCCGGGCTTACATTGGCGCAGGAAGGGGTGATGGCGACCAGCCCGGCGACAACGCCAGAGGCCGCGCCGAGGGACGTTGGATTGCCATGCCGGATTTTCTCCGTGACCATCCAGCCGATCATCGCCGCGGCTGGTGCTGCCATGGTGTTGATCCAGATCAGCCCGGCCTGTTCGGCGCTGGAGGCCGCCCCGGCGTTGAAGCCGAACCATCCAAACCACAGCAGCCCGGCACCGAGCATGACGAAGGGAATATTATGCGGGCGGTGGTTGGGGTCCTTACCGAAACCCTGGCGTTGACCCAGGATCCAAGCCAGCACCAAGGCCGCGGTGCCGGAGCTGATCTCCACGACTGTCCCACCAGCGAAATCGATCACCTGGCCGAAGGTTGAGCTGACGAGCCCGCCGTCGCTCATCAGCCCACCGCCCCAGACCATGAACGCCAGCGGGCAGTACACCAGAGTGATCCACAGGGGCACAAAGAGCGCCCATGCACCGAACTTCGCCCGATCAGCGACAGCTCCGCTGATCAGGGCGACCGTGACCATGGCGAACGTTCCGGCGAACCCGGCAGTGATCAGCTCATCCGTGCCCAGGATCCCCTGGAGACCGAAATTTTCGACGGGATTTCCGAACAGGCCCAGGACACTGGTGCCGCTGCTCATCGAGTAGCCCCACAGTACCCAAACAACTCCCACGAGCCCGGCGGAGCTGAAGCTCATCATGATCATGTTCAGCGCAGCTTTGGCACGGGTCATACCCCCGTAGAACAAGCCCAGCGCCGGCGTCATGAGCAACACCATCGAAGCCGAAACCAGTACCCATACGTTCTCCGCAGTGATTTGCACCTGCGCGTCCTTTCCACAACCCCATGATTCAGGGTCACCTCCCGAGAGGCACCCACTGTCTGGTCTCCATCCTCGCGGGATCGTGTTTCGGGCAGGGAGGGATCAGGTCACAGCGAGGTTTCCAACAGTGCGCCGACGTAAAAGNNATGCACCGCCACATACTTTCCACAGGCTCTCATCAGCAACCTAGCCTTGGTCAGTGCACGCCGGAGATCCCGGCGTGGTCTTGATCTACAGGGGTGCCTGCGTATGTTGCTGTCGGGTTTGATCGTTGGAGCGGCGTTGGGGTTTGTAATGCAACGGGGCCGGTTCTGCGTCACCGGTGCTTTCCGTGATGTGTGGCTGACCGGGAGCACGCGATGGCTCACCGCCTTCCTGCTGGTCATCGCCATCCAGTCCGCCGGAATCTTCGCCCTGGACGCCGCGGGCCTGATCGACCTGCAGTCCAACGCGTTCCCCTGGCTGGCAACGATCGTTGGCGG
>DGBL01000049.1:9620-9882 GCA_002384315.1 Micrococcaceae bacterium UBA4005
TCAACACTGCCGTGCGGTCCGTGACCATCGAGGCCAGCAACTTCTACCAGGTATTGGGAGTCTCCCCCTGGATATTCGTAGCGCTGCTTATCACCGGCGTCGGGCTGGCAGTCCGGCACCACCTCAGCAAACCGGCAGTAACCCTGGCCACCCCGCCAGCCGAGAAGACCGGGCTGGCGCACCTCTTGTTCGAAAAGCCCTGGGGCGCCTTCGCGACCGCGGCAGTCATCGGAGTAATCGCCATCCTCGCGTGGCCGTTGAG
>DGBL01000094.1 GCA_002384315.1 Micrococcaceae bacterium UBA4005
CGCGTGCCAGGCACCATCCGGGCGTTCATCGACGGCGCCCGCCGCTGCCGCGTGAAGCTGGGCGAGATACCCGGGCATGGCCAGCGCAGCGCTGCGGATCAGTACCGAAAGAACCGGGTTCTGCTTCTGCGGCATCGCCGTGGAAACGCCGCGTCCGGCTGCGCCAGGTTCGCGCACCTCCGCGATTTCGGCCCTGCCCAGAACCAGCACATCGTTGGCGACCCTACCTGCCGCAATGACGACGGCGGCGGCGGCGGATCCCAGCGCCGTCATGGTGATCCGGTTGGTATGCCACGGTGCGGGCGGATCGACTAGGCCGAGTCGCCCGGCGAGCCTGGCCGCAAGGTCCAACGGCTCTGCGTCCTGCGCACAAAACTCCGTCACGGCGGCCATAGTGCCAGCAGCCCCTCCCCACTGCAGCGGAAGTTTCTGGGCGACGTCGGTGAGCTGCCCGCCTGCCTGGCCCACTCCGGAGAGCCACCCGGCAACCTTCAGCCCGAACGTAGTCGGCACAGAGTGCTGCGTCAGCGTCCGCGCGGCCATCAATGTGTGGCGGTGTGCCCCGGCCAGCCGGGCCAGCGCCGCTGCGGCGCGCTTCAGGTCCGCGATGATAACCTCGAGCGCGCGTTGCGAAAGCAGCATCAAGGCCGTATCCAGCACGTCCTGGCTGGTTGCCCCACGGTGGACTGCCGCTGCGGCAGCTGGCGAGCTGGCCGCCAGCTGCGAGCGCAAGTCAGCGAGCAGTGGAATGACGGCGTTTCCTCCCTCGCTCGAACGCGCGGCGAGCGATGCCACGTCATAGTCGGCGGCGAGCGCGGCCGCGCGAACGGCCTCCGGTATTGCCGGGTCGATATGGCCTGCTTGGGCGAGGACTTCCACCCAGGCGAGTTCGACGTCGAGCATGGACTGGACCAGTTGCCGGTCGCCGGTGAGCCGCGAGACTTTGGTGCCCGCGGTGGCCGGGGAAAGCAGCCCGTAGTCGGCGTCGTCCCTATCTGTCATCGGAGCCTAGGCTCCGGGGTAACTGAGGAAGACTGTCTCGTCTTCGCCCTGCAGCCGGAGATCGAAACGTAAGTCACCGTTTGCTTCGCGGCTGGCGATCAGCGTGCGCCGCCGGTCCTCCGGCAGGGAACCCAGCAGCGGGTCAGCGGCCAGCGCCTCATCGTCCTCCGGGAGGTAGATGCGAGTGTGGAGCTTGTTCAGCAGTCCTCGCGCAAAAACCACCAGGGAGATGAAGGCGGCCACGCCCTCTCGGGACACTCCGGGGTTCACGGTGGTAAAGGAGTAGTAGCCGGTAGCGTCGGCCGCCGCCCGCCCCCAACCGGTGAAGGTGTATCCGTCCCGGTGAAGGGACCCGGGCCGCTGACTGACCGCGCCGTGTTCATCGGCTTGCCAGATTTCCAGCAATGCATCGGGGATCGGGTCGCCGTGGCCGTCGGTCACCCGTCCGTATAGCCGGAGGGCACCGGCGTGCGTGGGAGCGACGAGCTCATGGTCCCCGGGGAAGGGCAGGGCGTAACCGTAGAAGGGGCCAATAGTGTGGCCCGGCGTCGCGGCCAGCCGGGTGGGTGCAGGGGCGCTCATCAGTGGTCCTCCTCGGTTTCGGTCCAGGTGCGGTTACTGCCAGTGAGAACAATGTCCCACGAGTATCCCGTAGCCCATTCGTGACTGGTGACACTGTGATCATAGGTCGCCACGAGCCGCGCGCGCGCCTTCGGATCTGTGATCGACTGGTAGATCGGGTCGAGGGCAAAGAGCGGGTCCCCGGGGAAGTACATCTGGGTGATCATCCGTTGGGTGAAGTCCGTCCCGAAGAGGGAGAAGTGGATGTGCGCCGGGCGCCAGGCGTTGTGGTGGTTTTTCCACGGATAGGGCGCCGGCTTGATGGTCGTGAACTCGTAGGAGCCGTCCGCTCCGGTGAGGCAGCGTCCCACGCCCGTGAAGTTGGGGTCGATGGGCGCGGGGTGCTGATCCTTTTTGTGAATGTAGCGCCCCGCGGAGTTGGCCTGCCACACTTCGACGAGCTGATCGCGTACCGGATGCCCCAGACCATCGAGCACGCGCCCGCGCACCACGATCCGCTCGCCGATCGGGGCCCCGGAATGCTGGATGGTGAGATCACTCTCCAACGGGTCGACGTCGCGGTGCCCGAACGCCGGGGACCACAACTCGATGGTCTCCGGGTCGGTGTGGTGCAGGTCTTTCGTCGGGTGGCGAAGCAGTGAGCTGCGGTACGGCGGGAAATCCAGCCGCGGGCTGTTCTCCTCTGCGTGCCCCGCAGCGACCCCGGCGCGATACTGCGCGTGTACTGTCTCGATTGCCGCAGTGATGTCATCCTGGGTGTCAGCCGCAGCGTCTGAGTTGGTCACCGGCTGCGCGGGGATGGCATCGCGGGCATGCTGTTGCGTCGTCATGGATACTTCCTTTCGAGGGATAGGTTGCGCTGGCTCAACCGTGGGTCCAGCCGGTGTAGGCCTCCGCAAGGTAGGCGCGGCCATGGCGTGAGGAGACCACGGCGGAAAGCTCGCCCAGTGCACGCTTGTGCTCGAACGGGTTCGCGTCCTGCCGCCGGTGCAGCATGTTGGTCATCCAGTAGGAGAAGTTCTGTGCCCGCCATACGCGCTGTAGCGCTGTGTCACTGTAGGCGTCCAGCAGGGCTCCGGACCCGGCGTTGTATCTGGAGTCGATGGCCTCGAACAACACTTTCACATCGGCTAGCGCAAGGTTTAACCCCTTCGCGCCCGTCGGCGGCACAGTGTGGCCTGCGTCCCCGGCCAGGAAGAGATTCCCGTAGCGCATAGGCTCACACACATAGCTGCGGAATTTCAGCACGGTCCGTTCGAAAATCGGTCCGCGCTTGAGCTCGAATCCGTCCGGGCCGTCAACACGGCGCTGTAGCTCGTGCCAGATCTGCTCATCCGACCAGCTTTCGGCGTCTTCATCCGGGGAGGACTGGAAATACATGCGCTGGACGTGATCGTTGCGCTGGCTGATCAGGGCGAATCCGTGTTCCGAATTAGCGTAGATCAGCTCATCGGAGCTCGGCGGCGCTTCCGTGAGGATACCGAACCAGGCGAAGGGATACTCGATGAAGTTATCCTTGCGGTGTTCGGCCGGGATAGCCCACTTGGTGATGCCCTGGGAGCCATCCGCTCCGACCAGGATGTCGCAGTGGACTTCATGCTCCGCTCCCGCTGCGTCGGTGAACCGGATCTTGGGAACAGGGCTCGTCAGGTCAAGCACCTCGGTATCGGTGACGCTGTAGCGGACGTCACCGCCGTCGCGGGCGCGGGCCGCTGCGAGGTCCACGAACACCTCGTTTTGCGGGTAAAGCCACACTGATTCGCCGACCAGATCCTGGAAATCGATACGGTGGCTCACACCGTTGAACCGGAGGTCGATGCCGTCGTGCCGGTACCCGTGAGTGAGCACCCGACCACCTACTGCGCTCTCGGTGAGCATCCGCACGCTCCCGTGTTCCAAGATTCCTGCGCGGTGGGTGGTTCGGATGGTTTCGTGCGAGCGTTTTTCAAGAACAATATTCTCGATACCGGCACCTGCCAGCAGGTGTGAAAGCATGAGCCCCGCTGGCCCCGCGCCCACGATCCCCACGCGTGTCTTGATCACCGATCGATGCGGCATCTATGCCCTTTCCTCAACTGTGGCACGGCCCAGCTC
>DGBL01000018.1 GCA_002384315.1 Micrococcaceae bacterium UBA4005
TGGCACGTGCGCGACCTGAGCGAGCTTGACCTCGCTGCAGAGGGGCTGGCAAGAGCATTCGACGTGATCATCTGCGCCGGGAATGTGATGGCTTTCCTCGCCGAAGGAACGGCGCCCGAGGTCCTCCACCGCTTCCATCAGCATCTCGCCCCGGGAGGCCGGCTCGTGGTCGGATTCGGAAGCGGCCGGGGGTACGCGTTCGACGCGTTCCTTGCAGACGCGAACGCTGCCGGGCTGCGGCAGGACGCGCTGTTCGGCACCTGGGATCTGCGTCCGTTCACGCCGTCCTCGGACTTCTTGGTGTCGCTTTTCAGCCGCCCCGACGACTAGACCGAAGCATGCGTTCCCGGAACAGAAAATTGTGTCTTATGCTTGGCTCGTATCACGCTCCGACCGCTCTTTCGAAAGGGTAGCCGTCCAATGAACAATGAGGATATTCACCGCGTGGAAGTTGCGGCGGCGGACATGGAGAACGCACAATACGAACTCGATCGTGCCACTCTGGATTTTAATGCCGCGGTAGCCACTGCCCTGCGCGAGGGCGAAGTGCCATCAGTCATTGCCGAAGCGGCCGGCCTCGATGAAGATGAGCTTCTGGCTCCGACGAAAGACCTCCGCGAGAACAGCTAGCTGGGATTCAGGCTGCGGCTGCTTCAGGAGATGTGCTGGCGCTGCCGAATACCTGCCCGGCCCATCGCGTCAGCGTAAGCGGCATGGATGCCATTGAGCCAAATTTCCTGGTTGGCGGGGGTTCCCTTGAATGCCCGGTCTCCCACGGAGCGAACTTCATAGATTTTAAAGCCGCGCTTATAGATAGCCCGGTTTTCCAGTTTCATTAACCGGCGCGCAGCTTTATGCGCGTCCGCGCCGTGCGCAATGAGCGCTGACGCCCGCGGAACCTGCTGCAGGAAATGCAGCAGCGGCTTGACGCCGTCGTTGATCTGGTCCATGGTAAGCGCCCGCTCCTTGCCTTCCGGAAGGAACCATGGAAACGCATTCCAAGGCATGACCTGCTCTGGCTGCAGGCCGACGAACTCATAGACTTCGGAGAGCCGAACGGCGCTCGAGTCGTCATTGTCGGCCGAGACAAAGCCGGAGGACAATGCGGTGCCCGGACTTGAGAAGAGACTGACGATCTTGCAGCCGTCGACGTCGTGGGCTGGGTCGACATAGGGGACACTCGAATCGGCCTTGAGGGCACTGAGTGTGTCGCAGAGCCGATTGACGTCTTCGATGTTGGGGTCATAGCGCCGTTCCCATTGCTGGGCCTGATAGGTGGGGTCCGCCATACGTTGTACCAAGTTAGCCTCCTCGCGGACATCGCCTGGAGTGGCACACACTTGTCCGCAGGGTTCCAGTTTACGCTCGCGCGCGGCCTCAAAGTCCCGGCCCGCTATTTCCCCGGTCGGCTCATCCAATGCTGCGGTGAATGGTGCGGGAAGCCCATTAGCTTCCCGCACCACGCCGACGTTCAGCTGGCTACAGGCTGTAGGCCTTGGGCAGCTTAAGCCCGCGCTCCTCTATGAGGGCACGCAGGGTGGTGGGATAGTCGGTAATCAGCCCGTCCACCCCCAGGTCCATCAGGTTTTCCATATCCGCAACGGTGTTCACTGTCCAGGGAATGACAGCCATTTCCAGCGCGTGCGCGTCGGAAATCATTTCCGGGGTGACGGAGCGGAAATTCGGTGAGATCACGTCGAACCCCTGCGCCGCGGCGGCTTTCGCAAGCGAACCGTCATAGTCGTCGATGTCGATGCCCCCGAGGTTTGGGGACTTTCCAGGCTGCCCGACTTCCAGCCATTCGTCGTCGACGGAGAGCGCCACCAGCGTGAGGTCCGGGGCGAGTTCCCGGGTGAGGTTCAGCGACGCCCAGTCAAAGGACTGAACGGTGGTGCGCCCGGCCATCCCGGAGGCCTGGATTTGCGCCACGACTTCCTCGGTGAGGGCGACCATGCCCGCACCCCCGGATTGTCCGTCCTCGACCTTGGTCTCGATATTCAGGCGCACCTTCTTGGCGTCATAGTCCCGGACCAGTTGGAAGACGTCCTCGAGTTCTGCGATGCGGTTGCCCTCGATGACCTCCTGCTCCGGAAAGCCGGGGAGCTGGGTGAATCCGCAGTCGAGCGTTTTAACCTGCGCCAGCGAGAGGTCAGCAACCCGTTTGCCCACATAAGGGAATTCGGGATCCTCCTCCGTAGCTGGTGCGGTGTCCTGGCATTTGTCAGCCTGGATCGTGTCATCGTGCCAGACGATGACCCGGCCGTCTTCGGTCAGGTGCGTGTCCAGCTCCAGCGTGGTCACACCGAGCTCCAACGAATGAGCGAAAGCAGCCAATGATTCTTCCGTCCACTCACCTCGCCCCCCGCGATGCGATTGGAAGTCGAATGACCCGTTTTTCTCGTTGGTGCGGATGCTTGGAGCATTGGTCTGCTCCGGTTGGGCGTGGTCCGTTACCGTGATGGCGTGAGCCGGGGCCCCCAGGCTCACGGCGACAACAGTCGCGGCTGCAAGAGTGAAAATCCTGTGCATGATGTCTCCTTGCGTTGTCCTTCGGCGCCGCCGACTGACGTCTGCGGGCGATGCAACACTAGGCGGCTCAGATGGCAGGCACACCACACGCAGGTTAACCGCATACCAACGAGCCGACGGCCGTTGCGGGCAACGGTCCAGAGTGGGTACGGTTCTACCCCGCCAGGGCTTCAGGGGGTCGAAGCCCACTGACGGTGTTATAGAGGTTACTCCAGAACATGTTTGCACCGACAGAGCGGCGCACGGTCAGCACCCCATCGTGGGCCAGCGAATCGGCCCAGTCTTGGACGAGCTGCTGGTGGAACACGAACTCTTCCAGCGACCCTGTCTCAGGTAGCGGAAGTTTCGCTTCGGCCGCCCTGAGCGGAAGCCAGTCGATAGCGGCGAGCACCGACTCCATGGTGCGACGCACAGAATCCGGACCCCTGGTCCGGCCGGGCAGGCCACCGCTCGCCTTCGCGAGCCCAATTTCGGTGCGCAAGGCACGCATGTAGTGTGCCCATTCGCGCGCGTCTGCCACGTTCACGCTCAGCAAACCGTCCGGAACATGTTCATCGGCGGGTCGAAAGACCACGATACGTCCGCGTCCCTGGTGTTTGGCGGTGTACATCGCGCGGTCCGCATGCGCCATGAGCCCGGCGTCGGACATTTGCCTGGCAGCGGCGGCGACACCCATGCTCACGCTGATCCTGATCTGCCCCTCCTTGGCCGCGAGCCGGATTCCGATAGCCTCGTCGATCCG
>DGBL01000119.1 GCA_002384315.1 Micrococcaceae bacterium UBA4005
GCACCGGTTCATCTTCGACTCCCGTGACGAGGCGGGCGACATGCGCCTTGAAATCCTCAACGACAAGGAAGGCGTCTGGCGTTGCCGGACTACCTTCAACTGCACAGAGGCATGCCCGCGCGGAATCCAGGTGACCCAGGCCATCGCCGAGGTCAAGCAGGCGATCCTCAGCCGAAAGGTCTAACGGTTCCCGCGGGGATCCCGTCCGATTCAGGACGACGCGGTTGCCACGACCGCTCCCAGGTTGAGCTCCTCGCGCAGTTTCCAGAGGCCTGAGGCGTCATGTTCGTAGACGCCCAGGGTCCGGACCGTGAAGCTCGCTGTGAAGGAGCTGAGCTTCGCTTCCGCTGAGTCCATGCTCGCTTCGCTGACGTCATGGGCGACGGTGACATGGGGATGGAACGGAAAGTCGAGATCCCGTTCCAGCGGTCCGGACTGCAATTGTGAGTGCAGCTCCACGCACGTATCGAATCCTTCCTCCACGCGCAGGAACACAACCGGGGAGACGGGCCGGAACGACCCCGTACTGCTCAGGGAGACGGTGAATTCGGGCTGGCTCGCCGCGACGGCCCGCGCATGATCGAGGGTAAGGTCCCACCCCGGCGAGGGCGTGGTGGTGACTAGGGTGATATGCGGCGGTACCAGGGTTGCCATTGGATCACCGAAGGAAGCCCGCCAGTTTTCCAGCTCGCTCGCCAATGGTTCCGGAATGGGAATCGTGATGCCCACGCAGTGTCCAGCCGTGTCCTGCCTAGTGGCATCTCGCCCAGCAGCATCCGCCTCTGCGGCTGTGTCCCGCCAGGGGTCCTGGTCCACCGTGCGCTGGCACATTCTTTACAGCGTACCCGAGCTACCTGAAGCGGGCAGGAACCCGACCTTGGCGTAGACGTCCGCCAGTGTGGCAGAGGCTGTTTCGCGGGCTTTAGCCGCGCCGCGCGCCAGCAACCTTTCCAGCTCGGCTGGATCGGAAAGCAACTCGGTGGCCCTGGCCTGGATCGGTGCAAGCGTGTCAACAACGAGCTCAGCCAGTTCGACCTTCAAATGCCCGTACAGGCGGCCTTCGTACGCTCCCTCAAGCTCCTGGATGCTGCGGCCGCTGAGCGCGGAAAAGATCGTGAGCAGGTTGGAAATGCCCGGTTTCTCCGCCCGGTCGAACCGGATTTCCGAACCGGTATCGGTGACGGCCGACTTGATGCGTTTCGCGGTAACGGACGGAGCATCCAGCAGATTGATCAGACCGGCGGGCGAAGACGCTGACTTGGACATTTTCGCGCTGGGATTCTGCAGATCATAGATCTTGGCGGATTCTTTCTGGATCAGCGGTTCGGGCACCACGAACGTCGGGCCGAATTTCGTGTTGAACCGCTGTGCCAGGTCCCGGCTCAGTTCCACGTGCTGGCGCTGGTCCTCCCCCACCGGTACCCCGTCGGGCTGGTACAGCAGGATGTCGGCCGCCTGCAGGACCGGGTAGGTGAACAAACCCACACTTGAACTATCGGCCCCCTGCTTCTGGGACTTGTCCTTGAACTGTGTCATCCGCGCCGCCTCCCCGAAGCCCGTGAAGCAGTTCAAGACCCAGGCAAGCTGGGCGTGCTCGGGAACGTGGGACTGGACGAAGAGTGTGCACTGCTCGACGTCGACGCCCCCGGCAATATATTGGGCGGCGGTGCTGCGGGTGCGCGCTGCGAGGTCGGCGGGATCCTGCGGCACGGTGATTGCGTGCAGGTCCGGGATGAAGAACACTGCGTCGTATTCGTGTTGCATTCGCACCCAGTGGACCAGCGCCCCCAGATAGTTACCCAGATGGAGCGAACCCGCGGAGGGCTGCATGCCCGAAAGGATGCGCCGGCGCGGCTGTGGAGGGAGATTCGTCATGGAAAGGCAGTTCCTGTCGTCCTAGATGCTGTAGTCGACTACCAACGGCGCGTGGTCGGAGAACCGGGTATCCCAGGATGCTGCCCGGTCCACTGTCGCGCTCACTGCCGCCGAGGCCAGGCCGGGTGTGGCCATGTGATAGTCGATACGCCACCCCGTATCATTGTCGAACGCCTGCCCGCGCCAAGACCACCAGGTGTACGGTCCATCCACGTCTCCCGCAAGAGCCCGGTGTACATCCACGTACCCGATCTCGTCGCCGAAGAACCTGTCGAAGTAAGCACGTTCCTCGGGCAGGAAGCCTGCCTTCTTGATGTTGCCCTTCCAGTTCTTAATATCCCGCGTCGTATGACCCACGTTGAGGTCCCCCACGACGAGTACATGGTCGGCGTTCTCTTGCAACTGCGGCAGCCGCGAGGTCATCACTTCGAGGAACCGGTATTTGTCCTCTTGCCGGGGAGTATCCACCTCACCGGAATGGACATAGGCGCTAACAACGGTCAGGAGGGAACCATTGACGCGGAAGTCGGCCTCGATCCATCGGCCGGAGGTCAGGAAGTATTCGTCGCCGATATGCCCACGGACGTCGATCTGCTCCAGTCGGGAGGCGATGGCTACCCCGGACCGGCCTTTTGCAGCGGCCTCCGCGTGCACAATCTGCCAGGACTCCCCCAGCAATTCCCGCACGATTGCGTCCGGGGCCCGGACCTCCTGCAGGCACAAAATATCCACCTCGCGGTCAGCGAGCCACTCCGCCATTCCGCGTTTATAGGCGGCACGGATCCCATTGACGTTCACCGATGCGATCCGGAGGTGTCGAGGCGTTTGCGCGGAGGTGCTTTCGCGGGTGCCTGTTGATTCACTCACACGACCAACCCTACCGCCAGCGGGTGGAAGTTGTGGGTCAGTCAACGATGGTTCCTTCGACGGTACCCTCGTCGGTCCTGCTGATCATGGACCGCGCGTTATGGGAAGTGATCTCGATGGTTTCCAGGGCGCGGTCAACCATTCCCTGATCTTTTCCGAGGTAGTCCCGCACCACGGCCACCTGGACCTGGACGATCTTGAAGCTGTGGTCGAGCTTCAGATCCCTGGCCCGGGTTGCCTCGTCAACGACGCCACGACCCGGCAGTGCGCCGCCGGGTCCGCGGGTGAAGTTTTGCTGCGCCTCAGCGATACGGGCCCCAGCCTTGCGGGCGGCTCCGCGGACACTGAAGACCACGAACGTGAACACCAGGAGCCAGCCCAGCGAGACGAGGACCACCAGCCAACCCACCACGTCGTTCTGATTGGCTGCGAACACCACGGCAACAAGGAACACGACCAGCATGATGGCCATGCCTGCGCTTCCAGCCCGCATGCTTATCGCACGTCCGATGGGCTTTTCGTTACGTCCGCTCTTGCCGTTCTTTCCCAATGGCTGCATTGCTCCAGTGTCCCAAACTGCGGACGGCCGCGCCTCCTCTTCCACCATGGGCGAACTCGCGGGGCAAAATTATCCGCAGTAACCACCCATCCATGATCTGGATCACACCGAAGAACCACCATGCGCACTCTCATGGTGCGCGGCACCCGCACTACGGAGGATCAACATCATGAACAAGACAATGCGTATTCTTTCAGTACCAACCCTGGCACTCGGAGCTCTTGCGATGACTGCCGCTCCAGCACTAGCCGACCACGCTTCCGGAAGCTACTCCTCGACGCTGGGCCAGCTCAACGGCACCACGGGATCGGGCTCCGTCACCGTTGACGTAACCGGTACCGCTGCAGCCGTTAACCTCCAGGTTTCCGGCCTCGCGGAGACCTTTATGGACGGACCCTACCCGCACGTACAACACATTCACGGCAAGGCCGCCGGAGAATGCCCCACAGACGGTTCCAGCGATGCAAATGGCGACGGGATCGTGAGCACCACCGAGGGTGCACCCAACTATGGGGAAATCGTCACGACCCTGGGCACCAGCGGAGCTACCGGCCCGGAGGAAGGCCTCAACCTCGAACTCGCTGGAATGGGAGGCAACTACTCGATCCAGCGCACGATCGAACTGAGCCAGGACGCCCAGGACGCCATTGCCGCAGGCACCGCCGTCGTCGTCGTCCACGGACTGGACCCAGCCACCGCCGGCGTGAGCGAGGAAGTTTTCAACTCCCCGAGCGACCTGGATCCCAACCTGCCGTTGGGCGCCACCTCGCCAGCCCTCTGCGGCCCGCTTGTGGCTTCCCAGATGGGTGCCATGCCTGTCGGCGGTGCTGACACCGGGGCTGCTCTCGAGCAGAACGGGAGCAGCGTAGCAATGCTGGCCCTGGGCGGCGGGCTTGCCCTGGCCGCCGCTGCCGGCGGAGTGTATGTAGTTCGCCGCCGCACTGCTGGCACCGCGTAATCACCATCCGGTGAACATCACCGTGACTGGCCGCCGTCGGGGCTTGGCAGCCTCGGCGGCGGTCGCTGTCGTCCTCCTCGTAGGCTGCGCAGCCCCGCAGTCCGGCAGCGGCGCGCCACCGCCTTCCAGCCCCGGCACGTCGACACCCGTCCCCACCACGGAGGAACTGCGGACCGGCGCCCCGGGAGAGTCCGCAGCCGGATTCCCGGGCGCTTCAACGCAGCCTGCCATCGAAGCTCCGGAAGTACTGGAAGCCTCGGTGCCCACCGGCCTTGAGATTCCTTCCACGGGAACCCGGTCGGAATTACTCAGTCTCGGGCTCCGCACAAACCGGACCTTGGAGGTTCCCCCGGACGGCCCCGGTGCTCCCGCGGGCTGGTTCAATGGCTCCCCCACACCCGGTGAGCGCGGACCGGCAGTTCTGCTTGGACACGTCAACGCCACCGACGGCGGCCCTGGGGTGTTCGCCGACCTGCGTGCCCTGAAACCTGGGGACCGCATCAGGATCTCCCGCGCAGACGGAAGCACCGCACAGTTCCAGGTACAGCGCGGAGAACAGTACGGGAAGAACAGCTTTCCCACACTCGAGGTGTATGGGAACACCGATGGTTCGGAATTACGGCTGATCACCTGCGACGGATTCGACCCTGCCACCGGGCTTTTCGAGGACAACTATGTCGTCTACGCCACGCTTGTCCCCTGACGGCTCACTCGGTCACCAGCGGACGAGGCAGAACGGATGCCCGGCGGGGTCGAGGAACACCCTGAAAGCCTCCGTTCCAGAGTCCATGCTGCTCGCCCCCAGGGCCACGACCTGCTGCTCGGCCAGATCGAGGTCCTTGACCCGGATGTCGAGGTGCACCTGCTGGGGAAAATCCTGCCCCGGCCACCTCGGTGGGACGTAATCCTGCACGCGTTGGAAGGCCAGGGCAGGACGGTCCGGGGCGTCTCCGATGGAGATCCAACCATCGTCGTGCTGGACCCGGACCATCCCCAGCAGGTCCTCGTAAAAGGACGCCAGCACATCCGGGTCGGGGCAATCGAATACCGTTGCATGCCATGAACCAATCATGGTCCCAGTATGCTCCGCTCATTCCGGCACGGGAAGTGCCCGGGAGCAGCTGTGCCTTGTCTCAACAACGCCCTGCCGATGGCTCAATCCTGCAGCGGAATAATGGTCAACCCGCTGCCCTGCCCGTCCACGACAAGGACCCGCGGCGCAGCGACACCGCAGAAAGCCGCCGTGATCGCCGCCTCGCCCGGAACCTCCACTTCAGCTTCTGGTACGTCATCCGCGCGGGTCCAGACGATAACCGGAGCGCCGGTCACCGCGCCGATCGCCGTTGAAAGTGCCTGCGCATGCTGACCCGAGACCAGCACCACCTGGCCGATGGACGGCCGTTCCGGCGCGGTCACAGCCAGCAGGGAGCGGTCCCGGCTCCAGACACTGAAATGGTAGCCAGCAGTCAGCCCCGTCGCCGCCAGCAACCCCAGCGGCGCGCGGAATCGGTCGACGAGGAGATAGGCGCCTGAATTGCCCAGCAGGAATTCAAAGACCCGGAAACCGATCACCAGCAGCGTCACCACAGCGATCAAGGCGCTGACACCGAAGACAGCCACCAGGTAGACCCGCCGCGCGGCATGGGCTGCGGGTACGGGAGCGCCCGCCCGGGAAGGCCCCCAGACGGCCCACCAGAGCGGGGTTCCCACGACCAGGGCGCTGATTCCGCCCAGGAGCAGACTGCGGGGGCTGCCGCCTGCGAGGGTCAGTGAGGATACGAAGACTGCCAATACCGAATTAATGACAATTCCAACCCCGGAAGCTGCCACGGCGAGGGCGATGCCCGCTGTCACCAGCCGACATGCCTCCTGTGTCCGTGGCGGAAACCCGGAGGCAACCGCGCGGTGGTAGGGCCACACCAGCAACCCCACCAGACCGGCGGCGACCGCTGGCGCCAGCGGGGCGAGCAGTTCCACCAGCGGCTCGGTGCGGTCGAGGAAACTGCGCAGCAGCACGTATACGGTAGTGCCGACACCTCCCAACGCCAGCATCACCGGGAGCATCACCCCGATAACTGTCAGGGCCACGGAGGAC
>DGBL01000152.1 GCA_002384315.1 Micrococcaceae bacterium UBA4005
CTGATTGTGGTGCTCGAAGCGATGAAGATGGAACAACCGCTGACCGCGCACAAGACTGGCGTGGTCAGCGGACTCTCGGCCGTGGTCGGAGACACCGTCTCTGCCGGATCGGTCATCGCCTCGATCCACGGTTCCGAGGAGAGCAGCGCGGACCAGCCTACTTAACCCTGCCAGGGGTTGAGCCTGCCAGGGGCACAACGTACGAGCTGCAGGCCCGACTGCAGGATAAGCGAACCTGGCTAGTCGTCCCTGCCCCTTGTGCCGCGGGCATCCTTCGACGTTTCATCCTTCTTGCCCTTCTTGTCCGGCTTTTCCTCCGGGTTCACGGTTTCGGGGTCTTCCACCTCCGTGGTCGGCACCGGCTGGACCGGCGGCGCCTCGGTGGCGGGCGGCGCGGTCTCGGCGGGAACGGCGTCCTCCTCCAACGCGAGGATGAGGGCGTCGATCCGGGCATTAATCAGGCTGGCCCGGTCTGCGGAGATCGAACCGTCCTGCTCGGCGGCGTCCACCGCGGTACGCAGTTGGTCTGCTGCGGCGATAGCGTCCTCGAAAGCCCCGTCCGCAGCCTGGGCTGCGATGGCGCGGACCTCCTGCTGGAGCTCCGCGCTGACCGTAGATTCGAGCGAACCCTGCGCGCACCCGCCAAGGAGGAGCACCGCCAAGGACGCGGACACGGCCGCGCGGGCCGGGCGCAGAGACCAGCGGGAAAACATCATGGTTGCACGCTTTCGTAAAGTTGCTGCAGCCGCTCTCCGGTCACCCCTGGCACTGCGGGCAGCGGTTCCGGCTCTGCACTGTCCGGCGCCCCAGCCCCGCCGAAGAGCAAGAAACCGCCCACGATCAGCAGCAGTGCAAGGACGACGCCGGCTACCATCGCAGCCCGGGCCCCGGGCCTCCAGCGCTGGTTACGCCCGGCGCTACCGCTACGCACCCGCACGGGCCGGTGGGTTGCAGTAGCCGGAAGGTCCAGTGTTCCGGCGTGCGGGTTGACTCCGGGCTCCGAATTCTCCTCATGCACTGTGGGTCTGCCTGCTGGGCCCGGCGGCAGCGCCGTCGTCGGCGGTGCCGCACCTGAGTGCTCCGGCAGGGCGAAGGCGCGCGTCGGCGCCTCCAGCCCCGCCGGCAAAGCAGCAGTACCTGCCCCGCCGGGCTCAATCTCGGACAGCAACTGGGCCACATCCCGGGCGTCGGGACGGTCCTCGGGCAGATCGAGGGTCATGGAGGTGAGTAGATCGGCGAATTGCGGTCTCAGCCAGGTCGGTATGGAGGGGCTGCGGTGGAGCCGTGCGAGGGCACTTTCCACACCGGTGCCGGGGAACGCCCGCTCTCCGGTGGCACATTCGATGAGCACCAGCCCCAGCGCGTAGATGTCTCCCGGAGCGCCGACATCGTCGCCTCTTGCCTGCTCCGGGCTGAAGTACGCTGCGCTGCCGACGACCAGCCCTGTGGAGGTCATTCGACTGCCGTCGAAGAGCCGTGCAATGCCGAAGTCGGTGAGCAGGTAGGTGAACATTCCGCTGCCCGGGTCCACGTCCCGGGTCAGGATGTTGGACGGCTTGATGTCCCGGTGGATCACTCCGCGGGAGTGGATATGATGCAGGGCCCGGGCGAGGTCAAAGCCGACCTGACGGACTGTCGCCTCATCGAGCGGGCCGTCGCGCAGGACGTCCCCCAGATCCGGTCCGGCAATGTATTCCATCACCAAGTAGGCGGGATCGAACTCCGTCTCACCGGCGTGCATATCGAGCACCCGGACCAGGCCTGGATGGTTCAGGCCTGCGAGCAACCGCGCCTCCGCCGAACCGCGCTCTATCCCGTCAGTGGTGCCCGGGCGGAAAAGTTTGATCGCTACATCCCGCTCGAGGCGGGTGTCCCGGGCCAGGAACACATCTGCCATGCCTCCGGAGCCAACCCGCTCGCCGAGGGCATAGCGGCCCGCTGCCAGAACCCGTTCCGTCATCGCTCCCCGCATTCACGCTTGGTAAGCCAGCTTTGTTTCACCTGATTGTACGGCGTTCCGGGTTTGTCCGTCTGCCGGGCCCGGCCAGCTGGCGGTGAAGACCGCTTAGATGAGGCCCTGGGCCAGCATCGCGTCAGCAACCTTCACAAATCCCGCGATGTTCGCACCCACGGCATAATTACCTGGAGCTCCATACTCCTCGGCGGTCGCCGCACAACGGTCGTGAATGCCAACCATAATTTCGGTCAGCCGATCCTCTGTCCGCTCAAACGACCACGAATCACGGCTGGCATTTTGCTGCATTTCCAATGCTGATGTTGCCACCCCTCCAGCATTGGCCGCCTTACCCGGGCCAAAGAGTACTCCTGCCTCCTGGAATACAGCCACCGCTTCCCGGGTGGACGGCATGTTGGCCCCTTCCCCTACGGCGAGGAGTCCCTGCCGGACTAAGCGGATGGCGGCGTCACCGTCGAGTTCGTTTTGAGTAGCGCAAGGCAACGCCACAGTAGCGGGGACGTCCCACACGGATCCGCCCCCTACATGGGTTGCCCCAGCGCGACGGGCAACGTATTTATCGAGACGCCCCCGTTCGATCTCCTTGATTTCACGCAATATCGCCACATCAATTCCCGCTTCGTCGACGACGTATCCGGAGGAATCGGAGCAGGCCACGACAATAGCCCCCAGTGCCTGCGCTTTGGCAATCGCATTGATGGCCACGTTGCCAGAGCCTGAGACGACGACCCGTTGGCCATCGAATGAGGATCCCCGCGTTTTGAGCATTTCCTCCGTAAATATCACCGTCCCGTAGCCCGTAGCTTCAGGCCGAACGAGTGAGCCTCCCCAGGAAACCCCCTTTCCTGTAAGCACTGCTGACTCATAGCGGTTGGTAATACGACGGTATTGGCCGAACAGGTATCCGATTTCCCGCCCACCCACACCGACGTCCCCGGCCGGAACGTCGGTGTACTCGCCGATGTGCCGGTACAGCTCAGTCATGAACGACTGGCAGAAACGCATGACTTCACCGTCCGAGCGCCCGCGAGGATCGAAGTCGGAACCTCCTTTGCCACCGCCGATGGGCATTCCGGTGAGCGCGTTCTTGAATATCTGCTCAAATCCTAAAAACTTTACGATTCCTAGGTACACGGAGGGGTGAAACCGCAAGCCACCCTTGTAAGGGCCCAGCGCCGAGTTGAATTCCACTCGGAATCCACGGTCAATCTGCACTCGGCCCGAATCGTCCATCCACGGCACTCGAAAAATAATCTGCCGCTCGGGCTCGCAGAGCCGTTCGAGCACCGCGCCTTCGAGGAACTCCGGATGCCGGTCATGGACCGGACCGAGACTCTCAAATACTTCGGTGACAGCCTGGTGAAATTCAATTTCACCAGGGTTCCTGGCCAACACCGTGTTCCGGATGGCTTCCAACCGTGAGTCCATGAAACTCTCCTTGCGTCATTACTTCGTGGGAGTGGGAATCTCCGGGCCAATGAGGCTGGCGAATATTACCCGACCCCGGGGATTCAGGGGCGCGGGGTTGCCGCCGGCGAGGGCGGGCGAGGAGGAAGACATGATGGGCCTTTCAGTCGGCGTGGCGGGCTGGCTTATAACCGGACGTGCAGCCGCCTGGCGGCCTCGGAGATGGAGCCGGTTAGGGAGGGGTAGACCGTGAACGTGTTGGCGAGATCGTCCACGTGAAGTTTTTTGGTGACCGCGAGCGCCAGCGGGAAAATCAGTTCCGAGGCCCGCGGTCCGACGACCACGCCGCCGATCACCGTACCGGATCCGCGGCGCGAAATGATCTTCACAAAGCCATCCTTGACGTCCATCATCTTCGCCCGGGGATTGGTATGCAGGGACAGTTTGATGACATCACCCTGGTAGCGGCCCGACTCGACATCCGATTCCGAGACTCCCACCGAAGCGATTTCAGGGGAGGTGAAGATATTCGAGGCTACCTGCTTGAGCTTCAGCGGGGTCACCGAGTCGCCCATCAGGTGCGCGATCGCGATACGGCCTTGCATGGCCGCGACGGAGGCCAGCGCTAGCACTCCGGTGCAGTCACCGGCAGCGTAGACATTCGGAGCGGTGGTGCGGGACACCCCGTCGACGACGATGTGACCGCTTTCGCTAATCGACACCCCTGCCTCTTCGAGGCCTATACCGGCGGTGTTGGGCACCGCGCCGACTGCCACTAGGCAATGACTTCCACACACCACTTGGCCGTCGCCGAGGGTTACTTCCACGCCGTCGCCCACCCGCGTCACCGACTGGGCGCGGGACTGCGAGAGAACGGTCATGCCTCGGTCCCGGAATACGCCTTCGAGCACTTCGGCGGCGTCGGCGTCCTCTCCCGGGAGCACCCGGTCGCGGCTGGAGATGAGCGTCACCTTCGCGCCCAGGCCGTTGTAGGCGGAGGCGAACTCCGCGCCGGTGACCCCGGAGCCGACGACAATCAGGTGCTCAGGCACCTCGGTGAGGTTGTAAATCTGGGTCCAGTTAAAAATGCGTTCACCGTCAGGCCTGGCACTGGGCAGCTCGCGCGGGTGCGCGCCGACGGCGAGCAGCACCGCATCGGCTTCCACTACGGTTTCCTGCCCGTCCCGATGCACGGCGATCCGATGCTTGTCCAGCAGCCTGCCCTCACCGAGGATGATCCGCACGCCAGCCCGTTCCAACCCGGCCCGGATGTCCGCGGACTGTTCGGCCGCCAGGGTCATCAGCCGGGCGTTGACCTTCCG
>DGBL01000087.1 GCA_002384315.1 Micrococcaceae bacterium UBA4005
CCTGCACGTGGAAATCCAGATCGATGCCACCCACGCCATTGGCTCGGACGACCCGGCCGGCGTCAAGGACATTGTGCTGGAATCCGCAGTCACAACCATCATGGACCTCGAAGACTCGGTCGCGGCCGTCGACGCGGAGGACAAGGTGGTCGGCTACCGAAATTGGCTACAGCTGATGCAGGGCACGCTCACAGCCGAGGTCGCCAAGGGTGGGGGCACGTACACCCGAAAACTCAATGCTGACCGTCAATACACAGCACCTGACGGGTCCGAATTGGCCATGACAGGCCGGTCGCTGTTGCTCATCCGCCAGGTCGGCCACCTCATGACGAGTGACGCCATTCTTGATTCGGCTGGTCAGCCGGTGCCGGAAGAAATCCTCGACGCCTTGTTCACGGGGCTGGGATCCGTACACGACCTTCGCGGGCAAAACGCGCGCCACAATTCGCGGACCGGCTCGGTGTACATTGTGAAGCCGAAAATGCACGGACCGCATGAAGTCGCTGTGGCCTGCGCTTTACTTGCGGGCACCGAGTCGGTGCTGCGCCTTGACCCGCTCACGCTCAAAATCGGAATTATGGATGAAGAGCGCCGAACCTCGGCGAATCTCAAGGCGTGTATCTGGGAGGCCCGCGATCGCGTAGTGTTCATCAACACCGGCTTCTTGGACCGCACCGGCGACGAGATCCACACCTCGATGCTCGCAGCGCCCATGGTGCGCAAGGCGGACATGCGCTCTTCCAGCTGGATTACCGCATACGAGGACGCCAACGTCGACATCGGGCTGGAGTGCGGTTTCCGCGGCCGGGCGCAAATAGGCAAGGGAATGTGGGCGGCACCGGACAACCTAGCGGATATGCTCGCCCAGAAAATCGCGCACCCGCTCGCTGGCGCCAACTGCGCCTGGGTTCCCTCGCCCACCGCGGCAACCCTGCACGCCATCCATTACCACCAGGTTGACGTGGACGCTCGACAGGCAGACCTCGCTGGGGAGCGTCGATCCACGCTGCGTCAGCTGCTTACGCTCCCGGTCGGGGACCCGACCGGCTGGGACGCCAGCGCTCGGCGCAATGAGCTGGACAACAATATCCAAAGCACCTTGGGCTACGTAGTGCGCTGGGTCAACGCGGGCATCGGATGCTCTAAAGTCCCCGATATTGCTGGAGTGTCACTCATGGAGGATCGAGCCACCTGCCGCATTAGCTCGCAGCACGTCTCCAACTGGCTCCAGCATGGCGTCGTGAGTACGGACGAGGTCGAAGAATCGCTGCGCCGCATGGCCAAGGTCGTCGATGAGCAGAATGCCTCAGATCCAAGCTATTTGCCGATGTCCCCCGAGTTTGAAACCGAGGCGTTCCTTGCCGCCCGCGAGCTCGTCCTTGACGGCGCCGCACAACCGTCCGGATACACCGAGCCCGCTTTACACCGGCGTAGAGCCGCACAGAAACACCTCGACAACCTCGCCAGGAGCACTTCATGAACCTAGATCTAGCCACTGCCCAATCCATCATCTCCCAGGCCCTCACCTCCGGTGAGCAACACAACTTCAAACCACTGACCGTCGTCGTCCTCGACGCAGGAGGCCACGTCGTTGCCGCCGTTCGCCAGGATGGCGCATCGAATAACCGTTTCGAAATTGCCCAAGGCAAGGCCTACGGTGCCCTCGCACTGGGGATGGGCTCACGGGCGCTCATGGAGCGCGCAGAGCAGCAACCCTACTTCATCGCCGCGGCAACCGCCGCCCTCGCAGGCCGCTTGATACCCGTACCCGGCGGCGTCCTCGTCCGAGATGAAGACAATACGGTCAAGGGCGCCGTCGGCATTAGCGGAGACAGCTCCGACAACGATGAAACAGCGGCAGTGTCGGCGATCGAGGCGATCGGTCTCATGGCGCAAGTGGCCTAAGCGCCCCCGTGGTTTGCGCTTCAGACGACTACCGTTCCATCCGTATCACCCAAGAAAACAAAGAGGTTTCCTTGCATGAGCACTACAACAGCTCCCACAGCGTCTACTGCACTCCTGAACGCCAGCTCCCACTCGTCGACCCAGTTGGACGAACGTGTCCGGGTCAGCACGGACCGGTCTGGTTACGTCCCGCCCAGCCTTCCGGACGGCGTCGTGTACGCGACGAGCACGGAGGAAGTGGTTGCCACCATGAAGCTGGCAGCGGCACACAACGTGCCGTTGGTTCCCCGCGGCGCCGGCACGGGATTGGCTGCGGGAGCTTCGGCCCACGCGGGCGAGGTGGTTCTTGACCTGGCCCGGATGAACAAGATCCTCCACATCGACCCTGTGGAGCAGCTGGCCGTCGTGGAACCCGGCGTTCTCAACGCTGAAGTGAATGCCGCAGCGGGGGCTCACGGCCTCTTCTATGCGCCGGACCCCGCGAGTACGGCAATCTGTTCCATCGGCGGCAATATCGCCACAAACGCCGGTGGAATGTGGTGCGCAAAGTACGGCGTGACGCGGGAATCCGTCTTGGCCCTCAAAGTCGTCCTGCCCGACGGCCGGGTGTTGCGGACGGGACGCAATACGATCAAGGGGGTTACTGGGTATGACCTGAATGCCCTGATGATTGGCTCTGAAGGCACGCTCGGCGTCGTGGTGGAAGCCACGTTGCGCCTGCGACCCCGCCCCATCCAGACCGCTACCGTTGCCGCCTATTTCCCGGACGTCGCTGCCGCCGCCCGCGCTGCGTCCGCCATCATCGCGGCCCGGCTGCAGCCCTCGGTGCTGGAACTCATGGACGGCCCAACTCTGGAAGCAGTAGACGCGGCGCACGGCACCAATCATCGCTCCAAGGGCGGCGCCTTTCTGTTGGCCCAAACCGACGGTTACGGCGCCTTCTTGGAGCAGGATGTCCTGCTGCAAGCTATCGAGCCTTTCGCCAGTTACATCGAGAAAGCCCTTGAACCCGCGGACGCGGATGCGCTGGTGGCCACACGAAGGGAAGCCATCCCGTCGCTTGAGCGGCTTGGACGGGTCTCGATCTGCGATATCGGCGTGCCTCGAAACCAGTTGTCCGCAGTGTTTGCGGGGCTGGAAGACATTTCACGGAAAACCGGCGTTCGAATTTTCAACATTGCCCACGCGGCAGACGGCAACCTTCACCCGATGATCGTCGTAGAGCCCGACGAATCCATCACCGAAGGCCCCGCCAAGAAGGCACTCGGTGACATGTTCTACCTCGCCCAGCGCCTCGGCGGCACATTAACGGGCGAGCATGGCATCGGTCTGCTCAAGCGGGACTGGCTGGAGGAAGAGCTCGGCAGCGTTTCGCTGGAACTTCAGCGGTCGATTCGCAATGTGTTCGATCCGCAGGGAATTTTGAACCCGGGTAAAGCCATCTAGCGAGACCCGCGGTCCCTCTATCCCGTCGAGTGAAAAGGTGACGCGGCTGCGGCCACCCGGGTGGCGCCCAGCCGTGGCCACGTCGATGGCGGCGGTGAAGTGCGACGGTCCTCAACCGGCTGGCAAGCTTCTCTTTGAGGTATCTTGAAGGATCAAACATCTTTTCACGATGCGGACAAGTGTTGTCAGAAACCGAGCCACAGGAGCAGCTAGATGACTGAGCAAGCCCGTAGAGGCGTCCAGTCCGTTGAGCGGGTCTTCGAACTCTTGGAACTGATCACCGACGCGGGAGGCGACGCCACACTCAGCGAGTTGGCTTCATCCACAGATCTGCCACTGCCCACCATCCACCGCCTGCTCCGCACCTTGGTGTCACTGGGCTATATCCGCCAGTTGCCGAACCGGCGGTACGCCTTGGGTCCGCGGTTGATCCGGTTGGGCGAAGGAGCGAACAAGCAGCTCGGCGCCGTAGCCCGACCGCAACTGAAAACACTAGTGGACAGGCTGGGGGAGACCTCGAATATGGCCGTCCTCGACTCGGACATGGTGATCTACGTGGCGCAGGTCCCTTCCCTGCATTCGATGCGCATGTTCACGGAGGTGGGCCGCCGCGCACACACGCATGACACGGGCGTGGGCAAAGCTATCCTGGCCCAGCTTGACGACGACGTGGTCCGCGGGATCCTGGCCCGATCGGGCATGCCAACTCCCACTCCGAAGAGCATTAGCGACGTCGAGAGCCTCCTAGCCGACCTAGAGCTGGTTCGGGAACGGGGTTACTCGATAGATGAGGAGGAGCAAGAGCTGGGGGTTCGGTGCTTCGCGATGCCCATACCGAACGCGCCCACTCCCTCCGCCATCTCCGTCTCCGGACCGGTGTCCCGCGTGGACCAATCCTTCGGCGAACGCGCCGTTCCGCTGCTCCGCGAGGCTGCCCAAGCCATATCGGACGAGTTCAACGGCAACTGATCCTGACAGCGCCAAAGGCCGGGCCCATGGCTGGACAACGGCTACAAGGGAGCCGCCCCTTGACGCCATAGCCATGACCAAAAGCAGACGGAGTCCGGACAACAAGGGCCTTCCCGTAACAGAACGGGGCCTAAGTAAACGGTATTGAGGCTAAACAAGAAAAACCGGCCACCCTTTCGGGGTGACCGGCTTTCCATTCGCATTTCGGGAGTTTCACAAACTCACTATTCAGAGTTTCGCAAACATCCCTCGGTGCGCGAGGGGGGACTTGAACC
>DGBL01000237.1 GCA_002384315.1 Micrococcaceae bacterium UBA4005
CCGGCGTCCTTCAGATTGTCCAGCGTGGAGGCTGTGACGACCTTCGGATACCGCTCAGCCAAGTCGTTGACGATCGTGGAGAGCTGGCCCTTGTCGGCGACCTCTTCCACCCACGGGTAGTCGGCAGGAAGGGTCTCATTGAAAAGAACCTGTCCAAGNNCCGACCTTGATCTCGCCCGCGTCGTAGGCCATCCGCGCCTCGGCGACGGTCGAGAAGGCACGCAGCGGCGCCTCCTCGTCCTCGCGGGCCACCTCGGAGGTGAGGTGGTAGAGGCCAATGACCATGTCCTGGGTCGGCATCGTCACGGGGCGGCCGTCGGCCGGCTTGAGGATGTTGTTCGAGGAGAGCATCAGGATGCGCGCCTCCGCCTGGGCTTCGGGGCTCAGCGGCAGGTGCACTGCCATCTGGTCACCGTCGAAGTCCGCGTTGAACGCACCACAGACCAGCGGGTGGAGCTGGAGCGCCTTGCCTTCGACCAGTTGCGGTTCGAACGCCTGGATTCCCAGGCGGTGCAGGGTTGGCGCGCGGTTCAGCAGGACCGGGTGCTCGGTGATGATTTCCTCAAGCACGTCCCACACCTGGGGACGGTACCGCTCCACCATGCGTTTGGCGCTCTTGATGTTCTGGGCGTGGTTGAGGTCGACCAGTCGCTTCATGACGAACGGCTTGAAAAGCTCCAGCGCCATCTGCTTGGGCAGCCCACACTGGTGCAGTTTCAGCTGCGGGCCGACGACGATCACGGAACGGCCCGAGTAGTCAACGCGCTTACCCAGCAGGTTCTGGCGGAAACGCCCCTGCTTGCCCTTGAGCATGNNCGCGAAGCGGCCACCGTCCAACTGGACCATGGGGCGCAGTTCCGGCGGGATCACCGGTACCGCGTCAAGGACCATGCCCAGCGGGCTGTTGGTGGTGGTCAGGAACGCATTGACCACTTTGAGCCGCTTGAGGGCGCGGGTCTTGCGCTGGCCCTTGCCATTCTGGATGATGTCGCGGAGCATCTCTGCCTCGGCTGGCATATCGAAGTTTTCGAGGCGCTTCTTGATAGCTTCAGCACCCATGGAACCTTCGAAGTACAGTCCGTAGCGGTCCCGCAGCTCGCGGTAAAGTCCCTCATCACCTTCGAGGTCAGCAACCTTGAGGGTCTTGAAACGCTCCCAAACCTGATCCAGCCGTTCAATATCGGCGTCCGCACGTTTGCGTACGTTCGCCATCTGACGTTCAGCGGAATCGCGTGCCTTTTTCTTCTCCGCGGCCTTGGCGCCCTCTCCCTCAAGGCGGGCAAGCTCGTTCTCGAGGTCCTTGGCGATGGTGGCGATATCCGAGTCGCGCTGGTCCACCATCTGCTTTTTCTCAAGGTCGTGTTCGGCCTGGAGGTTCGGCAGTTCGGCGTGACGGTTTTCCTCGTCGACGCTGGTGATCATGTACGCAGCGAAGTAGATGACCTTCTCAAGGTCTTTCGGTGCGAGGTCCAGCAGGTAGCCCAGGCGTGAGGGAACGCCCTTGAAGTACCAGATGTGGGTGACGGGGGCAGCCAACTCGATGTGGCCCATGCGCTCACGACGCACCTTGGCCCTTGTGACCTCGACGCCGCATCGCTCGCAGATGATCCCTTTGAAGCGCACACGCTTGTACTTACCGCAGTAGCACTCCCAATCCCGTGAAGGGCCGAAGATCTTCTCGCAGAAGAGTCCGTCTTTCTCAGGCTTGAGCGTGCGGTAGTTGATGGTTTCGGGCTTCTTCACTTCGCCGTACGACCAACCACGGATTTCGTCCGCGGTGGCGAGGCCGATTCGCATGAGGCCGAAGGAGGATTCGCTGGACATATGGTCCCTGTTCTCTCTTTGTTCTCTAAATTCTTGAAGGCTTACGGGGTGCGGTGAGAAGACTGGCTTCCCCGCCGGAGTGGCGGGGTGAGCCTAGACTTCCTCGACAGAACTCGGCTCGGCCCGTGAAAGGTCGATTCCCAGTTCTTCCGCGGCCCGGAAGACTTCTTCATCCGAGTC
This sequence comes from Micrococcaceae bacterium UBA4005, assembly GCA_002384315.1. Classification (GTDB taxonomy): domain Bacteria; phylum Actinomycetota; class Actinomycetes; order Actinomycetales; family Micrococcaceae; genus Arthrobacter_D. The sequence goes on from DGBL01000237.1 coordinate 2,005, forward strand.
ACGCATTTCAATGGTCGTACCGTCAGTGGAAAGCACTTCCACGTTCAGGCAGAGCGACTGCATTTCCTTGATCAGCACCTTGAAGGACTCTGGAACGCCAGGCTCAGGGATGTTCTCACCCTTGACGATGGCTTCATAGACCTTCACGCGACCATGGATGTCATCCGACTTGATCGTCAGCAACTCCTGCAGCGTGTACGCGGCACCATAGGCCTCGAGCGCCCAGACTTCCATTTCACCGAACCGCTGCCCTCCGAACTGGGCTTTACCACCCAGCGGCTGCTGCGTGNNCTGCGTGATCATGGAGTACGGTCCCGTGGAACGTGCGTGAATCTTGTCATCCACCAAGTGGTGGAGTTTCAGGATGTACATGTAGCCGACGGAAATCGGGTCCGGGAATGGCTCCCCGGAGCGACCGTCGAAGAGCCGCGCCTTGCCGGCTGCGCCGATGAGGCGCTCTCCGTCACGGGTGACATTGGTCGAGTCGAGCAGGCCGACAATCTCATCCTCGGAAGCACCGTCGAAGACCGGTGTTGCCACCGTGGTCGGACCGCTCTCGCGGGGCAGGTTCGGCAGGTTCTTCATCCAGTCCGGGTTACCCTCGATCTTCCACCCCTGTTTGGCGACCCAGCCGAGGTGCACTTCAAGCACCTGGCCGACGTTCATCCGCCCGGGCACGCCCAGAGGGTTCAGAACGATGTCAACGGGAGTTCCATCCTCCATGAACGGCATGTCCTCGATCGGAAGGATCTTGGAAATGACGCCTTTGTTTCCGTGGCGCCCGGCCAGCTTGTCACCGTCGGTGATCTTGCGCTTCTGCGCAACATAGACGCGCACGAGCTGGTTGACACCCGGGGGTAGTTCGTCGTCGTTGTCGCGGTCGAAAATGCGCACTCCGATAACAGTTCCGGATTCACCGTGCGGAACCTTCAGCGAAGTGTCGCGGACTTCGCGGGACTTCTCACCGAAAATTGCGCGCAGCAGGCGCTCCTCGGGGGTGAGCTCCGTTTCACCCTTGGGGGTGACGCGGCCCACGAGGATGTCACCGGCCTCGACCTCGGCACCGATGTGGATGATGCCGCGCTCGTCGAGTGCGCCGAGAACCTCTTCGGAGACGTTCGGAATATCCCGGGTGATCTCTTCGGCACCGAGCTTGGTGTCCCGCGCATCGACTTCGTGCTCTTCGATGTGGATGGAGGTCAGCACATCGTCGGAAACGATGCGCTGGGAGAGGATGATTGCGTCCTCGAAGTTGTGGCCTTCCCAAGACATGAACGCGACGAGCATGTTCTTGCCAAGAGCCAGTTCGCCCTCGTCGGTGGAGGGACCGTCGGCGATGATCGTGTTGTATTCGACGCGGTCGCCCTCGCCGACCAGCACCCGCTGGTTGTACGCGTTGCCTTGGTTGGAGCGCGCGAACTTCATGATCGGGTAGTTGGTCTCGGTGCCGTCATCGTTGAGTACGTTGACCAGGTCCGCGGACACTTCCGAGACCACTCCAGCCTTCGTGGCAGTGACCGCGTCTCCGGCATCGACAGCGGCGTACCGTTCCATGCCGGTACCGACCAGCGGACGTTCGGAGCGCAGCAGCGGAACAGCCTGGCGCTGCATATTCGCACCCATCAGTGCGCGGTTCGCGTCATCGTGTTCAAGGAACGGGATTAGGGCTGTTGCCACCGACACCATCTGGCGCGGGGAAACGTCCATGTACTCGACCTCGGCCGCGGGGACAAGCACAGGCTCGCCGGAACC
>DGBL01000194.1 GCA_002384315.1 Micrococcaceae bacterium UBA4005
TTGGCCTTGAGGCCGGTGATGTCCTTGCCGCGGACCACCACCGTGCCGGAATGGATTTTCACCAACCCGAACATTGCCTTCAGCAGGGTTGACTTGCCCGCACCGTTAGGTCCGATAATGCCGATCAGCTCTCCCTTGCGGGCCTCGATGCTGCATCCGTTCAGAATATTCACCCCAGGCAGATACCCGGCGACCAAGTCGGTCACCTTGACCACGGAATCCTCGTCGTAACTGGTCATGGTTTCTTCTCCTCAGCGTGTACGGTGGCCGGGCCTGGTTCCCCGGCGCCATGCAGTTCCGTGATGGTGTGCCCGATCAGACCCTCCCCGGCAGTTCCGACCACGGATTCGTCGTCGTGGGCCAGTTCCTCCTCGAGCCGTTCGAATCCGGTTGAATCGCCTAGGTCGACATCGTGGTGGGCCCCGAGATACGCGTCGATGACAGCTTGGTCCTTCATGACCGTCGACGGCGGGCCTTCGGCGACGATCCGTCCTTCAGCCATCACCACAACCCAGTCGGCGATATGCCGGACCATGTGCATATCGTGTTCGACGAACAGGACGGTCATCCCCTCCGCCTTGAGGTTCTTGATGTGGTCCAGCAGGGACTGGGTGAGGGCGGGGTTAACCCCGGCCATCGGTTCATCCAGCATGACCAGCCGTGGGCGGACCATCAGGGCGCGAGCCATTTCCAGAAGTTTGCGCTGGCCGCCCGAGAGCGAGGCCGCGTATTCGTCCCGCATGGTGTCGAGTTTGAACTTCGCGAGCAATACCTCCGCCTGCGCAGTGACTTCTTTCTCCCGTGCCCCCCAGATGCCCTTGAACAGTGCTTTCGCCAGGCTCTCCCCGGGCTGATTGGTGGCCCCGAGCCGCATGTTTTCCATAACGGTGAGCTTTCCCATGACCTTGGTGAGCTGGAACGTGCGGACCATTCCCATCCGGGCAACCTTATAAGCGGCGACTTTGGCCAGCGGGGAGCCATCATATTCCCATTCGCCGCTGTCCGGGGTGTCGAACCCGGTCAACAGGTTGAACAGCGTGGTCTTGCCTGCCCCATTCGGCCCGATGAGCGCCGTAATTTTGTGCCGCGGGACTTCCAGGTAATCGACGTCGACGGCGTTGATCCCGCCGAAACTGCGGGTGACTTTGCGGGCGACCACGATCGGATCACGCTTGCGGCACCCGGGGCCGCCGCCGCCGAGGGCGATCTCGCGCTCGTCGTTCATGTAATCCTCCGCGGGAGTCCCGCTCCGGGAGTGTTTGCTGTGACTCATGCGAACGCCAGCTCCTTCTTGTTGCCGAGCACGCCTTGCGGCCTGAAGACCATGAGCAGCATCAGCGCCACACCCACCAGGATGTAGCGCAGCTGCCCGGCCTGGACGTTGGAGAGGAACGTGATCGCGCCGATCTCGATGGCCCCGTAGAGCAGTCCCTGGGTGAGGGAGAGAACCACCCAGAAGATCATGGCGCCGATCACCGGCCCTAGGACGGTGGCCATCCCGCCGAGCAGCAGGCAGGTATAGAGAAAGAACGTCAGTTCAGTGGCGTAGTTCGCTGGCTGGACCGCACCGCGTGGGAGCGTGAAGATGATCCCGGCGAACGAACCGAGGATGCCGCCGATCACGAGGGCCTGCATCTTGTAGGCGTAGACGTTCTTGCCCAGTGCGCGCACCGCGTTCTCGTCCTCCCGGATACCCTTGAGCACCCGCCCCCAGGGGCTGCGCATCAGCAGCCACACGGTCAGGCAGGCAAGGACCACGATCGTCCACGCCACGACCCGGATCCACAGGTTCCGTTCACTCATGCCCAGCGGACCGATGTTGTAAACGCCCTGGGGGAAGGGATTCAGCGCGTAGAAACTGCCTTCGAAGGCTGCGAGTCCGTTGGCGGAGCCGGTGACCTCAGTCAGGCCGTTGGTCGTCACGATATACCGGACGATCTCGGCCGCGGCGATGGTCACGATGGCCAAGTAATCCGCGCGCAGGCGGAGCGTAGGTATGCCGAGCACGATGGCGAATACCACGGAGGACACCAGAGCCACGAGCACTGCCACGGGCAGCGGAGCGCCGAACGTCAGTGTGGAGATCGCGTACCCGTAGGCGCCGACAGCCATGAACCCGGCTTGGCCGAAGTTCAGCAGCCCGGAGTACCCGAAGTGGACTGCCAGGCCTAGGGCAGCGAGCGCGTACGCGGCCGTGGTGGGACTGATGAGTTCGCCAAAGGCGTTGATGAGAATATTTCCAAAGTCCATGAGGAGTCCCTAACCTATGCGCTCGCGGCGGCCGAGGATGCCCTGCGGCCTGAACAGGAGCACCAGAATCATGATCAGTAGCGCACCGACGTATTTGAGGTCGGCCTGGAGCCAGAGCGTGGAGATTTCCACGAAGAGACCCACCAGGACCGACCCGATCAGGGCGCCGAACACGGTACCGAGCCCGCCCAGCACAACCCCGGCGAAGATCAGCAACAGGATCTGCTGGCCCATGTTGTAGGACACTCCCGGGCGGTAGTAGGCCCAGAGGATGCCTCCGAGGGCCGCGAGCATGCCCCCGGCAACCCAGACAATGCGGATGACGGCGTCGACGTCGATGCCTGAGGCCGCTGCGAGCGCCGGATTGTCCGACACCGCGCGGGTAGCCTTGCCGATCCGGGTGCGCAGCAGCAGGAATCCCACCCCGAGGATCACGACGAGGCTCACGGCCAGCGAGGTGAGGTTGTTCTGCGAAATCGAGACCGATCCGAACGAGATTGCGGTGCTTTGGGAGCCGGGAAGCTGTTGGGTGGCTCCGCCGAAGTTGAACTGGATGATGTACCGCAGCGCCAGCGCCAGGCCGATGCTGACGATCATCATGGGCACGAGCCCGGTACCGCGGCGCCGCAGCGGTTTCCACAGCCCGGCGTCCTGCACGTAGCCCAGGAGCCCCCCGCCAAGCACCGCGAGCACAATCGCCACCGGCGCGGGCATGCCGACGGCGGCGAAAGCGAACGTAAGGACCGCACCGGCGGTCACCATCTCACCGTGGGCGAAGTTGGTGAGCCCCGTGGTTCCGAAGATCAGCGACAGGCCGACGGCGCTCAGCGCCAGCAGGAGTCCAAAACTGAAACCGGCCACGGCGCGTTCGGCCAAGTCGTCCCAGAACGACGTCGACTGGGACACGATTCCCTCCCCAAAGAGGAAGAGGGTGGTCGCATTCGACGTCCCGGCGAAGGTCACAGTGCGCGGATTCGCCTGCCCTTCGGCGAGCTCGACTCCCTCCGGCAGTGAATTTTCGTCGAGGAGAACCTCGTACGTGCCCTGCTCAGGGACGCCGATCTGCCAGAAGCCGTTGTCTGCCGAGGTGGTCTCGCCGTCGAACCCGTTGCCGCTGACGGTGACGGTGACGCCCCCCAGCGGACCATCAACCCCGCGCAGTACGCCGCTGACGCGGTCGGTGAAGTTCTCGGGTGCCGCGGATTCCGCAGGTGCCGGCGCCGGGGTGACCTGGCTGGCGCGCTGGGTGACGGATACGGCCGACGGCGGGGAGGAATGTGCGGTGGGGGCGCCGAGCAGCACCGAAGCGAAAACGCCCAGGGCCAGTAGCAGCATGCCCCCGATCCGGGCTGGCATCGGTTGGGTTATCAAGGTATAGACCTCCACGGTGGGGCGGGCCAGCCGGATTTCGACGGACGCGGAGCTTGTGATCTCAATCACTGCGTGTGCATTTCATGGTACCTGCCGACTCGGACCGGTCCGGAACGAACGGGGAACCACAGATAGCAATTGTGTAACAACTCGCGCCGTGGGAATAAATGGCCGTGGGAATAAACGGTTGTCCCGGACGTTGTGCTTGATAGGCTGACTTCAACGATCAGCCCCACTTGGAGGACTAAAAGACATGGCACTTGGCGGTAACCCGGTTTTCAACGGAAAACAGTTCCGGTCGGCCACCCGTGGCA
>DGBL01000195.1 GCA_002384315.1 Micrococcaceae bacterium UBA4005
CGAGTTCATCATGAAGGACTCCTATTCCTTCGATATCGACGACGCCGGTCTCGAGCACAGTTACCAGCTCCACCGCCAGGCGTACCTGAAAATCTTCGCCCGACTCGGACTCGAGGTTGTCCCGGTAGCGGCGACCGCAGGAGCCATGGGCGGATCGAAAAGCGAGGAATTCCTCCACCCCACCGAAATCGGTGAAGATACGTTCGTACGCTCGGCAGGCGGCTATACCGCGAACGTCGAGGCGGTCTCCACCGTAGTGCCCGCGGATATTGACTACTCCACCGCACCCGCAGCCGAGGTACGGGACACGCCAAACACTCCCACCATCGACACCTTGGTCGCGAAAGCCAATGAGGACGCCCCACCGCCGGGCCGGGCCTGGACGGCCGCAGACACGCTAAAGAACGTGGTCCTGGCCGTAGTCCTGCCCGATGGCAGCCGCGAACTGGTGGTCATCGGGCTGCCCGGCGATCGCAACGCCGATCTCAAACGGATCGAAGCGAATATTTCCGGGCATCTGGACGTCAACGGAGAGGTGACGGTCGAGGCTGCGACCGATGAGGACATGCGCCGATTCCCCGGACTGGTCAAGGGCTATATCGGTCCCGGGCTGTCTCTGGACGCCGCAGTGCTGGGCACTACAGGATCAACCGGCCTCAGGTACCTGGTCGACCCGCGCATCGTTGCCGGAACGTCCTGGATCACCGGAGCGAACGTGCGTGGCAAACACGTGTTTTTCCTCGTGGCGAGCCGCGACTTCGGCTGGGACGGTGTGATCGAGGCTGCCGAGGTGCGGGAGGGAGATCCAGCTCCGGACGGCTCCGGACCGCTTGTGTCTGCGCGCGGCATCGAAATGGGCCACATCTTCCAACTGGGACGCAAGTATGCCGAGGCGCTGCACCTGAAGGTGCTTGACCAGAATGGCAAGCTCACCACGGTCACCATGGGCTCCTATGGTATCGGGGTCACGCGGGCCGTGGCAGCCCTTGCGGAGTCGAATCACGACACCAAGGGGCTCGTCTGGCCGCGGAACGTCGCTCCCGCTGACGTACACGTGGTGGCTACCGGCAAGGGCGCCGAAATCTTCGACGCAGCCGAAGAGCTAGTGCAGCACTTCGAAGCAGCCGGACTCCAGGTCATCTACGACGACCGTCTGAAGGTCTCCGCCGGAGTCAAATTCGGGGATGCGGAATTGATCGGCGTGCCCACGATCGTCGTGGTCGGACGGGGACTGGCCGACGGCGTCCTTGAGGTGAAGGACCGTCGTTCGGGCGAATCGATCGACGTAGCGGTCGAGGACGTCGTCTCGCATGTGCGCAGCCTAATCGCCGGCTGACCGGCCATGGTGTCCGGACTGGAAAATCTGGGCCTGGGAACCATCCTGCTGATCGTGGCGGCAGGCTTCGCCGCCGGCTGGGTCGATGCGGTGGTCGGAGGTGGCGGGCTGCTCCAGCTACCCGCCCTGCTGTTGGTTCCCGGGATGAGCCCGTTGCAGGCATTAGCGACCAACAAGTTGGGCTCGATTTTCGGGACTTCCGTCAGTGCGGTGACCTACTATCGCCGCACGCATCCGGATTTGCGCACCGCCCTTCCGATGGCATCCGTGGCGTTGCTGGGCGCCTTTGGCGGAGCCATGCTGGCGGCATCCCTGCCCTCCGCGGTCTTCAAACCCATCATCGTCGCGGCGTTGATCGCCGTCGCAGTATTTACCGCGTTACGGCCCACGGTGGGAACGCTGACCGTGCTGCGCCATACCGGTCGGCGCCATTACGGCACCGCACTGGGAATCGGCGTCGCCATCGGTTTCTATGATGGGCTGATCGGACCCGGCACGGGATCCTTCCTGGTCATCGCGATGGTCACCATGCTCGGGTACAGTTTCCTCGGTGCCAGCGCCAAGGCGAAGATCGTCAATCTCGCCACCAACGCCGGAGCGCTGCTGTTTTTTGTACCGCACGGTGCGCTCTTGTGGGGAGTGGGCCTGCTTCTCGGGGCCGCGAACATGGCAGGGGGCTATGTGGGCTCCCGGATGGCGATTAACGGCGGCAGTTCCTTCATCAGGGCCGTGTTCCTGGGAGTGGTCGGCATCCTGATCGTGAAACTCGGCTGGGACGTGTGGGTGGAAAACTTTCGCTAGGGTTCAGGCGTTCGACGCGCTGCTAGAGCACTCCAGCGGCGCCGATCCCGGTGCCGATCAGGAACGTCACCAACAGGGCGAGGAACCCGCCGAGCACCACGCGCAGCGAGGCCTTGCCCTTGGACGCACCTCCCACCACGGCGCCGATCGTCCCGGTCAGCGCCAACGCCACCAGTACCGCGCCGAACGTCACCGGAACGCGCCATTCGGCAGGAGGCAGCAGGATCGCCAGCATCGGCAGGACCGCGCCCAGGACGAAAGCCGTCGCCGAGGCCAGCGCCGCATGCCAGGCGCTGACGACGTCGTCCTCGTCAATGTTCAGTTCCGCAGACAGATGCGCGCCCAGGGCGTCCTTTTCCGTCAGCTCGCGCGCAACCGTCATAGCCGTCTCCGGGCTGAGCCCTTTCGCTTCGTAGAGGCCGGCGAGTTCACGCAACTCTTCCTCAGGCTGTTCCTCAAGCTCGCGGCGTTCCTTTTCGATCAGCGCCCGCTGCGAGTCGCTCTGGCTGCTGACCGAGACGTATTCACCCAGAGCCATGGAGCTGGCTCCTCCCACCAGCGCTGCCACTCCGGCGGCCAGGATGGTGCCCATGGAGGTTGTCGCACCCGCAACCCCGACGACGACGGCGGCGACGGAGACAATGCCGTCGTTGGCTCCGAGCACCCCGGCGCGTAACCAGTTCAGCCGGTGGACCAGATCGGTGCGGTGGGGCTCTTCGGGGTGGAACGCGTCGTCGTTAACCATTGTCGGCAGACTCCCTCTCAGTATTCGGTGCTGCGGTGTTCGATGGTGCTGCGGTTGGCGGGGCGGTCAGGATGCCGGGGAAAGTTTCAGCCGGTATGCCGGCTGCGGCAGCTGCGTCCCAGGATGCGGCGAAGCATTTCAGGGCCAGGCCGCGCAGACTTCCGGAGCTGAGTCCAACGAGGTCCGCGTAGCTTCCGGCAAGTTCGGCCTCGAGCAGCCCCAGGCCGCTTGCTGGGTCCTCCAGGAACGCGGGATTCAGGCTGTAGACCGGAACCGATCCCGGGTGGGACGCGCAGCGGTTGGCCAATCGCTGCTCTGCGTCCGCGGCGACGGCGCGGTGCACGGCGGCGCGCTCTAGCGCTGGAGCCGGGTCAGGAAGCCGCGAGGCGCCCACCCGATAGGCGTAGGCGGCCCGCCGCTCGATGACGGCCACCCGGCGCAAATATCCGGTATCAGCGTCCTCCAGCGGGGCAGCATCACAGTTCGCGACCGGCCCGGACCCGGAGGGTGCCGGTCCTGCGCCCGGGTCGGGAACGCCCGTCTCTCCGTCGGCGCCTGCCGCGGTGGCCGAAGTGAGCAATTCCGGCAGCGGCGCTACGGGAGCGACGCCCTCGAGGCTGCTTTGCAGGAGGACTGCCTGATGCCACTGCCCGGCAGCAGTCGAGGCCAGCAACCGGGCCACCCCGCCGTCGCTCCGGCGGGCATCCGCGAGTCCGGCGGTTGCGGAGGCGGTCAACGCCGCAAGGTACCCGTCCATGGTGGGAGGGGCAGCCGCGGTAGCGGTCGCAGTTGGGCTGGTAGGCAACGGTTCGCCAGCTGACTCTGCGTCAGGCTCTTGTCTCTGAGCTGGCGCCGGTCGGGCCAACGCCGCAGCATGGGACTGGAGGATAGCGCCTGCCGTGCGCAAGGCATCAGCGGCAGCGCCGTCAGAGCCCGGCTGGGCGGCAAGCTCCGCCGCTGTCGCGGCGAGTTCTCCCGCGCGCGCATAGGCATCGTTCTGCGCCTTCTCGGTGATAGTCAGATCGGGCGGCAAGTCTGGCTCGCTGGAGACGCTGACACCGAGGCCGATAACCAGAGTGAAGGTCAGGATGATCAGGACAGATCGGACTGCACGCGAGGTTGCCCGGCGCACCCAAGAGCGCCCGGTCCGATACCGCCCGCCCACATCCGAGTCCACAACAGTTAATCATGTCACGGGCTACACGGTTTGGCCCGGCGATACACCCGAAGCTGCCGAATGTCGGTACTCTAGTCCTACAACATCATCGAGCGGGAGGCAGTCATGGCGGTCAGGTCCGGCAGGGAGAACCCGTCATCTCCGCGGACGACCGCGCACGCGGCGGACCTGCGGTTGGAGTCCGAGCGGCTCCGGAGCCTGTTGCTGCCCGTTGTCGAAAAACACGACCTCTACCTTGAAGCCGTCGAGGTCAGAAGTGCCGGATCCCACCGTACGGTGCATGTGATCGTCGACCTCATCGAGGACAGCACCGGAAGTCTGGGACTGGATGTACTCTCAGCCGTCTCCCGGGATCTGTCGCTGGCGATGGATGAAGATCCCGAAGACGACGGTCGCGCCTACGACTTGGAGATATCTTCTCCGGGCGTCTCCCGTCCGCTCACTGAGCCCCGGCATTGGCGGCGCAATGTCGGACGCCTGGTGACCGTGACTCCAATCCACGGTGACGACACCACGGGACGGTTGCTCAGCGTCGCTGCGGACGGGATAAACCTGCGCCCGCAGATCCAGGGAAAAAAAGGCACGAAGCCGCGAACGGGCGAGGACCTGTTCCTGGAATTTGCCAAGATCCGTCAAGGGACCGTCCAGGTCGAATTTACGCATCTTGATGACGAACACCACGAAGACCACGGTGCTGCCCCGGATGATTCCGGCACGGCACACCCCGCGTAAAGGAGGCCTATATGGATATTGATATGAGTGCGCTGAGGCTTTTGGAACGCGAGCGGGAAATTCCGCTTGACCTGCTGGTACCCACGATCGAGCAAGCCCTGCTGTTCGCGTACCACCGCACGAGTGGATCGCAGGAAAAAGCACGCGCCGAACTGGACCGCAAGAGCGGACATGTGACGATCTGGGCTACTGAAGTGGACGACGACGGCAACGCAGTAGGCGAGTTCGATGACACCCCAACGGGGTTCGGACGTATTGCCGCCAGCACCGCACGCCAGATCATCCTTCAGCGGCTCCGCGACGCAGAGGACGACAATATCCTCGGCGAGTTCCGCGGCAAGGAGGGCGAGCTGGTTGCCGGCATGATCCAGCAGGGCAAGAATCCCCATATGATCCAGGTCAACCTCGGATCGGTCGAGGCTGTACTTCCGCCGCCGGAACAGGTTCCCGGGGAAAAATATCTGCACGGTACGCGCCTGCGCGCCTTCGTGGTGGATGTCCACCGCGGCATGAAAGGGCCCTCGATCACCGTGTCGCGTTCGCATCCGGGACTTGTGCGGAAGCTTTTCGAGCTCGAGGTGCCTGAAATTGCGGACAATACAGTGGAGATCGTAGCCCTTGCCAGGGAAGCCGGGCACCGTACCAAAATCGCCGTCCGGGCAACCCGGGCCGGACTGAATGCCAAGGGCGCGTGCATCGGCGAAATGGGGTCGCGGGTCCGGGCCGTCATGAACGAGCTCAACGACGAAAAGATCGACATCGTCGACTACAGCGACGATCCGGCAACCTTCATTGCAAGTGCGCTCTCGCCCTCGCGCGTGAATTCGGTGACCATTACGGACGAGTCGACCCGGTCGGCGCGGGTCGTCGTCCCCGATTACCAGCTCTCCTTGGCCATCGGCAAGGAAGGGCAAAATGCCCGCCTGGCCGCCAAGCTCACCGGGTGGCGGATCGACATCGTCTCCGACGCGGCGCAACCTGCTCCGGCCTGAGTGCGGGCCGATGTCATAGCAGCCCACCGTTCGCGCTAGAATGAGAAAGACTGAGGTCAGCGTGCCCGCCGGAAGCCAGCTTGGTTCGATACCGGGAATTTCCCCCGTTCGCACCTGTATTGGATGCCGGAAGCGTGATGACCAGTCTGTTTTGATGCGGGTGGTGGCACGCGTGCAGGACGGCGGAACCGCCGTCGTGCTCGATGAACACCGCCGGCTGGCTGGACGTGGTGCTTGGCTGCATCCCCGGCCGGCCTGCGTCGAGTGGGCGCTCAAGCGTCGATCGTTCAACCGGGCTTTTCGGAGCTCCGTGACAACGATGGAGCTCGAGTCCCAGCTGCGCACACTATGGGCTTCCTCCCCTGAGGCAGCCGACACATAACCGTCCTCCCTGAAAGCGGGTCAGAAAACTGATGGAAACCCGATGAGCATCCAGCGATGAGTGCCCAACAATGATCAATTTGTTGTGCTTGAAAATCGGTTTCCCTGCTGCCGTGGCAGCAGGGTTCTGTAGTAGGAATTAGACGGTTCGTACCTGACTCGGTGCGGACCGAGACAGGAGAAATGTGGCCAAGGTCCGCGTACACGAGCTCGCCAAAGAGCTCGGAATCACCTCAAAGGACGCAGTAGCAAAACTGCAGGAACTGGGCGAATTCGTCCGTTCGGCGTCCTCCACCATCGAAGCCCCCGTTGTGAAGAAACTTCGCGGTGCCTTTCCTGACGCGCCAGCCAGTAAGCCGGCCACCGTCACGAAAGCTCCCGCCGCCGCAGCGCCGGCACCAGGGCCAAAACCGGCGACACCGGGCGCCAGCGCGCCCGCACCGGCCAGCCCGGCAGCTGAACCTGTTGCTCCGGCAGCCCCCAAGCAGCCAGCGCCAGCAGCCCCTGCACCAGCAGCCCCTGC
>DGBL01000085.1 GCA_002384315.1 Micrococcaceae bacterium UBA4005
GACTTCCACAGCCGGTACGTGGACCTCAATGTGAAGCTGGTAAGCCAGCTTAGCGCTGGCCATCGTGTGGAGGCTGCCAGCGAACTGCGCGCCTACCTCGACGCAGCCGAGGGCGAGTTGCTGGGCCATCTTGGCTCCACCGGTTACGCCTTGCGCACGAGGTGCGCAGCACACTCCTGGGAGTGCGCGACGGCGCCGAGGTCGCCGCGCTCGCGTACGCGTTGAATCCGGACACGCTCGCTCCAGTAGACCGGCTCCAGAGCATCCTTGAAACCGAAGGTGCCAGCGGGCGGCAGGCCCACTGGGGCGCGCGTGCGCTGGCGCATTACATCCTCGGCTCGGTCGCCGCAGAGCAAGCCCAGGCCGAGTTGGCCGCAGCCGGATCGACCGAATCCCACCAGTGCCCGCCGTCCGGCGACTCCGGCGACGAGACCGAGACCGAGACCGACCAATCGTTCAGCTTTGGCGTAGATATGATGCTGGCCGGGCTGCGCGGGCAGTACGGTGTAACGGTGAACCAGCCGCTTTCCCCGCCAGCCCCGAGGAGCCCGTGATGCCCCGCGCCGCCGAACCCTCCACTGACGACGTGTCCTCCCCCAGTTCCGGGCCCGCCCGGACGCAGGCCACGTTCCGGTCCGACGTCGCCGCGACCGCCGTCGGCCTTTTTGTCCGCCAAGGATACGACGCCACGAGCGTCGAAGAGATCGCACAGGCCGCAGGCATGTCCAGGAGCACCTTCTTCCGGCAGTTCCGGTCGAAGGAAGACGTGATCTTCGCCGACCACGAAACGCTGTTGGAGCGCACCCGCACCTATCTGGCAGGAGAGCACAAGGATCCCTGGCTTGCCGTATGTGACGCTGCGACACTGGTGTTCGAACACTTCACCGGGCAGGGCGAAGTGGCGCGTCAGCGCTATCGCGTGATGAATTCGGTGCCCCCGCTGCGCGACCGGGAGCTCGTCATGGTTTCACGGTATGAGCGGCTTTTTGCCCAGTATCTGCGTGAGGCGCTGCCGAGTGTGGCTGGCCTTGACTCCGTGCGGTTCGCCGCGACAGTCATCAGCACCCACAATTTCCTGCTGCGCGAGCAGTTGCGCCGCGAGCGCACGGTCAGCCTGGCCGAACTGCACGAGTCCCTCGCGGAGGTGCGCCGCCTCTACGGCGTCGCACCTCCGGAACGAAACGCGCACCCCGCGCCGGAAGAGGTAGTGGTCGCTATATTTCCTCGCGGACTGCCTCCAGCGGAACTGGCGCGCCGGCTCGAGCAATCGCTCGGCGCCCACCGCCCGGAGTGATACTAAGTTTCATTTGACCTGACACTGAGTGTCACGCCATACTGGGTGCACAGGGCGCCGGCGTCACCGGCAGCAGCCCCCGCACCGGGCCACAGCGCCTGGGCGCGAATCCGGATAAAAGGACCCCCATGGCCGACTACAACATCGCCGCCCCCCTCGATACCGATTTCTATGAGGTCTTTGCCGCCATTCCGGCAGCGGACCGGGCTGTCTGGGCGCGGGCGCGGGCCTTTTCTGCTGAAGCCCTCCCGCAGATGAACGGCTACTGGGACCGCGCGGAATATCCTCTCCACCTCGTCCGCCGACTCGGCGAGCTCGACCTGCTCACGGACGGAGTCCTCGTCCCCGGGCAGGAACCCCTCTCCGCGCTGGCCGCGGGACTAGTCAATATGGAGGTCTCGCGCACGGATGGTTCACTCGGGACTGTGATCGCCGTCCAGGCCGGGCTGGCCCTGCGCACCATCGCCGCTTTCGGCTCCCCCGCCCAGCGCGAACGCTGGCTCGGTCCGCTCGCGCGCGGCGAGGAATTTGGGGCTTTCGCCCTCACGGAACCGGATCACGGATCGGACTCCGTCTCACTGGAGACGACAGCCCGCCGCGTCGAGGGCGGCTACCTACTCAACGGAGAGAAGAAGTGGATAGGCAACGGCTCCGCTGGCGGAGTCACCGTAGTGTGGGCCCGCGACGACGACGGCGCCGTTCGCGGTTTTCTCGTGGAACAGCAGACCCCGGGATATCACGCGGAGACCATCACCGGCAAGGCGTCACTGCGGGCAATCCACCAAGCGCAAATCACGCTCACGGATGTATTGATTCCCACCGAAAACGCCTTGCCCGGTACCCACAGTTTCAAGGATGCCTCCGCGGTGCTGGTCGCCACCCGCCTCGGTGTTGCCTGGTCCGCACTGGGGCATGCGACCGCAGTGTACGAAGCGGCGCTGAGCTACGCAGGCCAGCGCATTCAGTTCGGAAAGCCGCTGGCTTCCTTCCAACTGGTGCAGGAACGGCTGAGCTATATGCTCTCCGAGCTGACCAGCATGCAGTTACACTGCCTGCGGGTCGCGGAACTGGACGCGGCGGGCACCATGGACCCAGTGCAGGCGTCCATGGCCAAATACCACAACACCCGCAAAGCGCGGGAATTGGCATCCATGGCCAGGGACATGCTCGGAGGCAACGGCATCCTGCTGGAAAACCATGTGATCCGCCATCTGTTGGACATCGAGTCGATCCATACCTACGAAGGAACCGAGAGCATTCAGGCGTTGCTGATCGGGCGCCGAATCACCGGGCAGAGCGCCTTCGCCTAACAGCCACCGGGCGGCAGGGCGCCACAACTGGCGCTAGGAAGCCTGCCCGGAAACTAACGCTGGGAGGCCGGGCGTAGCGCGGCGAGGTAGGCTTTCACCGCTCGAGCGTCGACCACCTCCGCGTATTTTGCCTGCAGATCGTAGAGCGAGGCCCGGTGCACAGCCTCATCGCGGTCCCCCACCCCATCGCTGACCACCAGCGGAATAAACCCGTGCTGAATGGCATCCACGGCGGTGGCCCGAATGCACCCGCTCGTACTGGTGCCGACAAGGATCACGGTATCCGCCCCCAGTGCGTGCAGCATGTCGGCAAGGTCGGTTCCAAAGAATGCGCTTGCGTACTGTTTGACGATGACCGGTTCATCGGCAAGCGGAGCTACTTCGGGCATCGGCTGGCCCATGGGTGAATCTCCCACGAGCAGCCGCAAGGCCGGGATCTTGCGGATGAAAACTCCGCCGTCGTCTTCGCTGGAGTATCCGACAAGGGTATGCACCACTGGCGCGCCGGACCGCCGGGCGGCTGCGAGAATTTCCGCAGCCACGCCCAGGCAGTCCGGTGACGGAAGGCAGAGCGGACTTTGCTCGTCGAAATAGGCTCGCATCAGGTCAATGCACAGCACTACTGGCGATTGTCCAGGCTGGAGTGTTCCGTCGAATCCTTCGGCGAAATCCACTACGCCCTCCGTTTCGGTATCGCTACAGGTCATGCGGCCGGCGGCGGTGTGGGGGCGGGAAGACCCGTCTCCGCAAGGCTGTTGGCGAGCAGAGTTTCCATGTCGCCACCGCGGTTGAACAACGGCAGCGGCTCCACCCGGCCCGCCCGCAACTGCGTGCGCAGCGCGTCAGTGCCAGCGGCGTCAAGCTCGCCGTCTTCGTCGCAGACTACACCGTACCGGCGCGCACCCTCCTGGGTCACCAGGCCCCGGCGCACTTCCTTGCACACCAGTTCCGGATCGCGGGCCAAGGCATCGCCCCATCCGCCTCCACCCCAGGTGACAAAGTGCAGCACATCGCCCTTAGTGACGGCCACGTCGTGAACCTTCGAGGGCAGGACCACGGTGGTGCCGTCCGCCTTCTCGATCCACTTGCGCCCGCGCGCTCCCGGCTCTCCGCCGCGCACTCCCCACGGGTAGGTCAGCCAGCGGTCGTCGTGGATGGCGATGGTCCCAGGCTCCAGGAAGCGGTACGCCACGTCGACGCCGTTTCCGCCGCGATGCATCCCCGCCCCGCCGCTATCGGCGATGGTCTCCCACTGGTCGATAATCAGCGGGTAGTAAGACTCCAGGTATTCGCAGGGAATATTCACGAACGATGGCCACAGCGAGTGCCCATCCGGACCGTCGCCCACGGGACGGCCCGGGATGCCACCGAACCCGATCGAATAGAGCTGGAACCATTCCCCCTTGCGCTCGCCCTCACTGTAGTTACCCGAATACATGAAGTGCGGGGACGATGAGAATCCTGCGGCATTAAGCAGATCCGGGTTGGCCTGGCCCAGCAGTCCACCGAAGAGGTCGAACAGCCGGCCGATGCCGTGGTTGCGTCCGTTCAACGCTGCCGGGTACGCGGGCTTCCAGAAGGAATTCTCCGGAATCTCCACATCCACCAGCGGATAGAAACCGTCGTTCCAGAGGATCTGCGGGTCAGCGACGGTAATCATGTAGATACCGAAGAACATGCGGATCAGGTTTTCGTTGATGTAGTAGTTGATCGGCCCCTGCGCCTGCGCGCTGCTGCCGGTCAGGTCGATCAGCACCTT
>DGBL01000092.1 GCA_002384315.1 Micrococcaceae bacterium UBA4005
TACATCGACGAGATCGACAAGATTTCACGCAAGAGCGAGAATCCTTCGATCACCCGCGATGTGTCCGGCGAGGGAGTCCAGCAGGCACTGCTGAAGATCCTTGAAGGCACCGTGGCTTCGGTCCCCCCGCAGGGTGGGCGCAAGCATCCACACCAGGAATTCATCCAGATCGACACCACGAACGTGCTGTTCATCGTCGCCGGTGCGTTCGCCGGGCTGGAAGGCATCATCGGATCCCGGGCTGGACGCAAAGGTATCGGTTTCGGAGCACCGTTAAGCTCGCTGACCAACGAAGAGGTCAGCTACGGGGATGTCATGCCGGAGGATCTGCTCAAATTCGGTTTGATCCCCGAATTCATCGGACGGCTGCCGGTCATCACCACGGTGACGCAGCTTGACCGCCCAGCCCTCATGCAGATCCTCACCACGCCGAAAAACGCGCTGATCAAGCAGTACCAGAAAATGTTCCACCTCGATGGCGTGGAACTCACCTTCGAGCCCAAAGCCCTTGAGGCAATCGCCGACCAGGCGCTGGAACGCGGGACCGGAGCTCGCGGACTGCGCGCGATCATGGAAGAAGTGCTGCTGCCGGTGATGTTCGATCTTCCCAGCAGGGACGATGTCGCGTCGGTGGTCATCACTGAAGACGTCGTGGCAAACAAAGCCGAGCCCACCATGGTCTCCCACGACGTCGTAGCCAAGCGGCGAACCAAGTCAGCCTGATTGGACGGGCCTCCGGCCAGCTGACATCTCACCAGGCCGGTGTTGCGGCCGCAATCAGGAGAACCAATGGCTGAAATCCCGACACCCGAAGCCGAATTTTGGTTTGACCCGGTCTGCCCATTCGCGTGGATTACCTCCCGCTGGATGGACGAGGTAACCCAAGTGCGCGACGTCACTGTCCGCTGGCGGGTGATGAGCCTGTCGGTCCTCAATGAGTGCCGCGATCTGCCCCCGGACTACCAATCGTTGCTCGACGCCGCGTGGGCTCCAGTGCGGGTCATCATAGCGGCACAGGAACTGCATGGCTCCGAGTACGTCAAACCGCTCTATGACGCCATGGGCACGCGTATCCATAACGGGGGTGAAAAGGACTTGCCGGAGGTGATCCGCACGTCCCTGGCCGAGGTCGGCCTGCCAGCGGAGCTCGACCGTTTCGGGTCGAACACGGAGTACGACGCCCACCTGCGAGCCTCCCACGCCGAGGGAATCAGCCGGGTGGGGGACGAGGTCGGTACGCCCGTGGTGGCATTCAACGGGACGGCATTCTTCGGTCCGGTACTGACCAGCATCCCGCGCGGGGAGGCAGCCGGAAGGATGTTCGACGGCGCAGTATTGCTGGCCGAATACCCGGGATTCGCGGAGCTGAAACGCTCGCGCCACGCCGACCTCGATTTCCGCTGAGGTTCAGCAGCCGGCCCGGGCCCTGAACCTCAGCGGGTAAGACTAGTCGCTGGCAGCCGCGACCAGTTCCACGGCGGAGACCATGATCTCCACGTCGGCTTCGCTCAGCCGCAATTCCGCTGCGTTGCTGGCTGCCCGCAGGTCCGCTAGTCCGAGTTCAATCTGGGACAATTCCCGCGCCCGAGCGCTGACCACGGCGCTGGCGACCTCCGTGCGCTGCTTCACCTTGGCCTCGGACTTGGCCTTGCGGACGCCGCCGAGCGCGAGCGCCACCGCGGTCAGTGTCCCGCCGTCGGCCTGTTCTGGCAGCCAGTCGAGTTCCACTGTGGTCGGCCACGCAGCGGAGTGGACCGATGCGGCGCGCCACCAGCTCCAGACTTCCTCGGTCGCAAAGGGAATGAACGGAGCGAACATCCGAAGAAGGGTATCCAAAGCAGTGGCCAGCGTCGCGAGCACGGAGGCCTTGCCCTCTTCTCCTGAGGCACCGTAGGCGCGGTCCTTGACCAGTTCCACATAATCGTCTGTAAAAGTCCAGAAGAATGACTCGGTGAGCTGGAGCGCCCGGGCGTAGTCGTAGCGTTCAAAAGCGGTGGTTGCCTGTCCCACCACATCGCGCAGCTGCGCGAGGAGGGCCAGGTCCAGCGGACTGGTGATCTGCGCCTGCGCTGCCGGAAGGGTGGAATGCTCGGTTGCCCCAAGGTTCAGGACGAACTTGGAAGCGTTCAACAGTTTGATCGCCAGACGTCGTCCGATCTTCATCTGCGCAACCTCATAGGCCGTATCAGCCCCCAGCTTCGCGGACGCGGCCCAGTAGCGCACAGCGTCAGCGCCGAACTGCTCCAGAACGTCGGTGGGCACCACCACGTTGCCCTTGGACTTGGACATCTTCTTCCGGTCCGGGTCCAGGATCCATCCCGAAAGCGCCGCATGACGCCAGGGGGCGGAATCCTGCAGGGCATCGGCGCGCACTGCACTGGAGAACAGCCAGGTGCGGATGATGTCATGGCCCTGGGGGCGCAGATCGAATGGGAAAACCCGGGCGAACAGCTTCTCGTCCCGGGACCAGCCACCGACGATCTGGGGTGTCAGCGAGGACGTGGCCCAGGTGTCCAGGACGTCGTTGTCGCCCACAAAGCCGCCAGGCTGGTTTCTGCTTTCCTCCGCATAGCCGGGGGCTGGCTCGGCAGCCGGGTCCACCGGGAGCGCATCCAGCGACGGGACAATCGGGTGCTCGTAGTCGGGTTCGCCAGCGGCATCGAGCCGGTACCATACCGGCACGGGCACTCCGAAGAAGCGCTGTCGGGACACCAGCCAGTCCCCGTTGAGGCCTTCGATCCAGTTTTCGTACCGTGAGCGCATGAACGACGGGTGGAATTCGATCTCGCGGCCGCGCTCGATCAGCGCCTCCCGTTTGGCAGCATCGCGCCCGCCGTTGCGGATGTACCACTGTCTGCTTGTGACAACCTCAAGCGGCTTGTCGCCTTTTTCGTAGAAATTCACCGGGTGGGTGATGGGTGTCGGTTCACCCTGCAGATCCCCGCTGGCGCGGAGCAGATCCACAATGGTCTCTTTGGCGCTGAAGATTGTTTTTCCTGCCAGCGCGCGGTAACTGACCTGTCCGCTGGCGCTGGTGATCCATTCGGGCACTTCTGCGCGGATCCGTCCGTCCCGGCCGATCACAGCGCGGGTCGGAAGCTGGAGTTCACGCCACCAGGTGACATCCGTGAGATCGCCGAAGGTGCAGATCATCGCGATTCCGGTGCCTTTATCCGGTTTGGCGAGCGGGTGCGCCTTGATTTCCACCTCAACGCCGAAGAGTGCGGAAGTGACCTTGGTGCCGAAGAGCGGCTGGTAGCGCTGATCGTCCGGGTGGGCGACCAATGCCACGCATGCCGGGAGGAGTTCCGGACGGGTGGTTTCGATGTCGATCTGGGCACCGTCGGCCGCGTGGAATGCGATGCGATGGTAGGCCCCGGGCTGCTCCCGGTCTTCGACCTCGGCCTGCGCCACGGCAGTCCTGAAGCTCACATCCCAAAGGGTCGGTGCTTCCGCCAGGTAGGCGTCCCCGCCAGCCAGGTTCTCCAGGAACGCCCGCTGGGAGACTGAGCGGGAGGTCGAATCGATAGTGCGATAGGTCAGGTTCCAGTCCACGGACAGCCCGAGCGTGCTGAAAAGATCCTCGAAGACCTTCTCGTCCTCCACCGCCAGCTCTTCGCATAGTTCGATGAACGTCCGGCGCGAGACTGCATCGAAATCGCGGCTGTTTTTCGCGGGTTCGGACGGCGGTGAGTAGTCGGGGTCATAGGGTACCGACGGGTCGCAGCGCACCCCGTAATAATTCTGCACCCGGCGTTCGGTGGGCAGGCCATTGTCATCCCAGCCCATCGGATAGAAGACGTTCATCCCGCGCATCCGCTGGTAACGGGCCATCACATCGGTCTGCGTGTAGGAGAACATATGTCCCACATGCAGGGAGCCTGAGGCCGTCGGAGGCGGTGTGTCGATGGAATACACCTCGGCGCGGGTAGTGTCCGGGTTGAACCGGTAGGTACCCTGCTGCCGCCAGTGTGCGGTGAGGCGCTGCTCAAGACCCTCCAGCGCGGGCTTGTCCGGGACGTTGACGGGCAGGTGTGAGGGCGCGTCTGTGCCCTGATGAAGTTCGGCCATGTGCGTTATTCTTTCACGCCGCACCGGTACCCGTCGTATGGTAGGGCCATGACCAGCCATGAGCGGCCGCCCGCCAACATCGCCAAGCCGACCCTGTCAGTTGTACCGGGCACCCCGTCCGCCCAGCGCACCGCGCCGATGCGGGCTGTGGTGACCGGCGCCAGCTCCGGAATCGGAGCGGCCACCGTCCGCGCCCTGCGGGCTGGGGGCTGGGAAGTGTACGCGGTGGCCCGCCGCGCGCACCGGCTTGCGGAACTGTGCGCGGACACCGGTGCCCACGCCGTCGTCGGCGACGTCACGGACCAGGCGTCAGTGGACGCCCTGGTCCGCGAGGTCACGGCGGAAGGGGACATACACGCGGTGGTGAACAATGCCGGAGGCGCTTTCGGCGTCGACCCGGTAGCCGGGGCGCAGATAGCGGACTGGGAAAAGATGTACAACACCAACGTCCTTGGCTCCCTGCGCGTTACGCGCGGATTCCTTCCCTCGCTGCGTGCAGGCGGGCAGGGGAGCGTGCTTTTCCTCACTTCCACGGCCGCCTACGCCGCCTATGAGGGCGGGGCCGGCTACTGCGGGGCCAAGGCCGCCCAGCAGTCCATGGCGCGTTCCCTGCGCTTGGAGGAAGCGCAGCACAATGTCCGTGTCCTCGAGGTGGCCCCTGGAATGGTGCACACGGAGGAGTTCTCACTCAACCGTCTTGGCGGCGACAGTGCGGCCGCCAGCAAGGTTTATGCGGGAGTGGTGAACCCGCTGACTGCAGCGGACATCGCCACCGTCATTGCCTTCGCCCTGAACGCCCCCCACCACGTGAATCTCGACCAGATCGTCGTCCGGCCGCTTGCGCAGGCCGCGAACCACAAGGTGATCCGGAACTAGTTGTCGGCAGAACGCTTTCGACAACAATTTGCGGTGCCGGTTACACTTGCACCACAAGCGTTGAACCGGCTATCACCGGCGAGCTTCCGGAAGAACGGCCGAGCAGGCCAGCCCCTTGCAAAAAGGAGCGCTGCCAGCCCAGTAGACCCGGACGGGTAGGCCCGTCACAGCTTGGAATCAAGTGGCGGCCTCGGGCGCCGTGGCGACGTTCACCCAAGGTGGGCGCCCACGGGCACGACGGCAGCAAGTGAGGTGGTACCGCGGGTTCCGCTCCGAATAACCAGCAGAGGCTGGTTCCAGGAGCAGGGCACGTCCTCGCAGAGTCAACACCACACCTTGTCACTACGTTGTTTTCAGGATGGGCCGATGCCGCAGATCTACCCGAAAGCCTCCTCCGGGGATCCCTCCAGCCAGCAGGGCGCCGCGTCGGCATCTCCACGTTTTCCCGAGATCGAAGAGCGTGTGCTGGCGTACTGGCAGGTTGACGGCACGTTCCAAGCGTCCATCGATGCCCGGGACGCCGGGCCGGCAGGCGCTAACGAGTTCGTGTTCTACGACGGACCGCCTTTCGCCAACGGACTGCCCCATTACGGCCACCTGCTCACCGGATACGCCAAGGACCTCGTCGGCCGGTACCAGAGCCAGCGTGGACGCCGCGTCGAGCGGCGCTTCGGCTGGGACACCCACGGCTTGCCCGCCGAACTTGAAGCGATGAAGCAGCTTGGAATGAGCGATAAGCAGCAGATCGAAACGATGGGCATCGACAAGTTCAACGACGCCTGCCGCGCTTCGGTGATGAAATACGCGGACGAATGGAAAGCCTACGTCACGCGGCAAGCGCGCTGGGTTGACTTCGACAACGACTACAAAACCCTCAATGTCGAGTACATGGAGTCCGTGCTGTGGGCTTTCAAGCGGCTCCACGAAAAGGGCCTGACCTACAGCGGGTACCGGGTGCTGCCGTACTGCTGGAAGGATGAGACGCCGCTGTCCAACCACGAACTACGCATGGACGATGACGTCTACCAGGACCGCCAGGATCAGACCGTGACGGTATCCTTCCCGATTCTCGCGGACGGCCCGGACCTCGCACGCGAGCTCGCCGGGGTGCAGGCGCTGGCCTGGACGACCACGCCTTGGACGCTGCCGACGAACGCCGCTCTCGCCGTCGGACCCGGGATCCGCTACGTCGTTGTCCCGGACGCGCGGGACGGCGGGACCGGACGCTTCCTCATCGCAGCGGATCTGCTCGGTTCCTACGCGAAGGACCTCGGCTACGTGAACGCGGATGCGGCGCAGGAAGCAGTGCAGGCGTCCTATCTGGGTGCCGAACTCGGCGGGTTGCGCTACCAGCCGCTCTGGGACTACTACGCCGATCCAGAAGCGGGTGGCTACCGCAACGCATTCCGGTTCCTGGTCGCCGACTATGTGACGACGACGGACGGTACCGGGATCGTGCACCAGTCGCCGGCTTACGGTGAGGAAGACCAGAAAATCTGTGAGGACGCCGGAATTCAGGTGATCCTCTCGATCGATGAACAGGCCCGATTCCTGCCGACCTTCGCGCCGGGGCCCCTCGCCGGGATTGTCGGCGTGCAGGTATTTGATGCGAACAAGGCGATCACCCGCGTCCTGCGCGAGTCCGGCCAGCTAATCCGCCAGGCCAGCTACGTCCACAGCTACCCGCATTGTTGGCGCTGCCGCAATCCGCTGATCTACCGGGCGGTCTCCTCCTGGTTCGTGGAAGTGACCAAAGTCCGCGACCGGATGGTCGAACTGAACCAAGACATCAACTGGATTCCCGGGAACGTCAAAGACGGCCAGTTCGGTAAATGGATCGAAAACGCCCGTGACTGGTCGATCAGCCGTAACCGGTACTGGGGCAGCCCCATCCCGGTGNNTCCTGGATGTGTGGTTCGACTCGGGTTCCATGCCCTACGCACAGGTCCATTACCCGATGGAAAATCAGGAATGGTTCGCATCCCACAACCCGGGGGACTTTATTGTCGAATACATCGGGCAGACCCGTGGATGGTTCTACACCCTGCAT
>DGBL01000239.1 GCA_002384315.1 Micrococcaceae bacterium UBA4005
GAGTGGGAACGGACCGCTTGCCTCGCCCCGGACGGCCAGCCAGGAGGGGGCATGAAAGCTCTCCCGGTGGAACCTGCCAACACCCCGGTGGCCATTGGCTGGCGCATCCGTGCCATCCGCCAAGGCCAGCGCATGACGATCGAGCAGGTGGCCGAATCGACCGGTCTCACCAAGGGATTCCTCAGTCGGGTGGAGCGTGACCTCACCTCGCCTTCCGTG
This sequence comes from Micrococcaceae bacterium UBA4005, assembly GCA_002384315.1. Lineage (GTDB taxonomy): Bacteria > Actinomycetota > Actinomycetes > Actinomycetales > Micrococcaceae > Arthrobacter_D. Next base: position 220 of record DGBL01000239.1, read on the forward strand.
GCCTCGCTCGTGACTCTCTGCCAGGTGCTTTCCATCCCGATCGGGGACCTGTTCCTTGCGCCGGAGACACACCTCACCCGACTAGCTGAGGCCCCGCGCATCAGCCTGGGTGGGGAGGGAATAGCCGAGCATCTGCTCACCTCCCGGTCCGAGCGCAGGCTCCAGGTCATCCGGGCCGTCATCGAACCGCGCGGACGCGGTGAGGATGAACTGTATTCGGTGGATTGCGAGGTCGAAACCCTACATGTGGTGCAAGGGCGCCTGGAGTTGATCCTTTCCAACGAACGCTTCGTTCTCGAGCAGGGAGACACACTCACCTTCCCCGGTCGGGAACCGCATACCTGGGTAAACCCGGCGGACGAGCAGGCCATCGTGCTGTGGACACTTGTCCCGGCAGCCTCCAGCAATTAGCCTGTAGAAAAACTTATGATGCATATTGGACAACGCACCACAGGGTGACGCTCGGTCCGGGGATTGGAAATCGACTATGGATGAACAACGCATCACTGCCGGCGGAAAACTAGGCCAGATCGATGGGACCCGCGTGCCGCGGTTTTCCGGCGCCGCTACCTACGCCCGCCTCCCACGCCTTGACCAGGTGGACCGCGCCGACGTCGTCGTGGTGGGCGTTCCGTTCGACTCAGGGGTTTCCTACCGGCCGGGGGCACGTTTCGGCGCGAACCATGTGCGCGAATCCTCCCGGCTGCTGCGCCCCTACAACCCGGCCCTTGACATCTCCCCGTTCGAGCGGGCCCAGCTCGCTGATGCCGGGGACATGGCGGTCAATCCGTTCAACATTGGCGAAGCGATCGAGACCATCGAGGGTAATGCCCTCGATCTGACGGCAGGCGGAGAACGGTTGCTCACCCTCGGCGGGGATCACACCATTGCACTGCCGCTGCTGCGTGCGGCGGCTAAGCGTGCCGGCGAGCCCGTGGCGCTGCTGCACTTCGATGCCCATCTGGATACGTGGGATACCTATTTCGGCGCCGAGTACACCCACGGGACTCCGTTCCGCCGGGCCGTCGAGGAAGGAATCCTGGACACTGAAGCCATCTCCCACGTTGGCACCCGCGGCCCGTTGTACGGCGTACGGGACCTCGCTGAGGACCGCAGGCTCGGGTTCGGGATTCTCACCTCCTCCGACGTGTTCCGCCGCGGGGTCGATGAGGTCGTGGCTGCCCTGCGCGAACGCATCGGCGCCCGGCCGCTCTATATCTCGATAGATATCGACGTCCTCGATCCCGCCCACGCCCCAGGCACCGGCACCCCGGAGGCGGGCGGTCTGACCAGCCGCGAGCTATTGGAGATCCTGCGTGGACTGCGCGGAATGAACCTCATTGGAGCGGACGTCGTGGAGGTCGCCCCAGCCTACGACCATGCCGAAATCACCGGTGTGGCGGCGTCCCACGTGGCCTACGATCTGGTGAGCCTCATGGCCGACAATCTTGGACCAGCTACGGATGCAGGCAGCTGATGGACCTGACCGACGGCGCCGCCTCCGCCCCGCCGCAGCCGTTGACAGGGCACCGAAACGGTGGAGACCTAGTGGTGGAGACGCTCAGCGCGCTGGGGGCGACCACTGTCTTCGGAATCCCCGGACAGCACGCGCTCGGCCTCTTTGATGCGCTCTCCCGTTCCTCGTTGCGGTTCGTGTCCTCCCGGGTGGAAAACAACTCAGCCTTCGCCGCCGACGGTTTCTCCAGGGCCACCAACAAGGTGGGGGTCCTTTTCCTCTCCACGGGCCCCGGGGCGCTGACCGCACTGGCCGGTCTGCAGGAGGCGTACGCTACCGGGGTACCGATGGTGGTCATTGCCAGCCAGATCCCGCTGGAGGGACTCGGCGCCCGGCGCAAGGGAATGCTCCACCAGCTCGATGACCAGAAAGCTTCGGCCGCGAACGTCACCAAGAGCCAGCGCCTCATCCAGCACGCCTCGGGAATTCCCTCCGCGATCCAGGACGCATGGACCGAGGCGGTGTCCTCGCCGCAAGGGCCGGTGTGGATCGAAGTTCCGCAGAACGTGCTCCTGGACCCCGTGATGGTTCCCCGGGTCGAGGACGCCCGCGCAGACCCGTTCGATAATCCGCCGCGCATCGAGTTGGTGCGCGAGGCCGCCCGCTGGCTCAGCGAATCCTGCCGTCCGGCCATCATCGCAGGCGGCGGGACGCGCCGTGGCCACGCTGAGGGGCCGCTGTTATCGATTGCGGAAAAGCTCGGCGCGCCCGTGGTGTGCTCCCCAGGCGGTAACGGCGCGTTTCCCTGGGACCATGAATTGTCCCTGCAGGCCTGGGTCGAGGACCGTCATGTTACCGACGTGTTGGAGGATGCAGACGTCCTGTTGGTTATTGGATCATCGCTGGGGGAGGTGACCTCGAACTACTTCACGCTCGAACCACGCGGACGGATCATCCAGATCGATGCCGAGCCGCGCGTGCTCGAATCCAACCGTCCGGCATTGGGAATCCGTGCAGACGCTGGGCAGGCGCTGCGCGCCCTCGATGACGCGCTTCCGGTTTTGGACCGCTCGCGACTGCCTGGCTACGACCCAGCGCGGTTGGTCGCCGGAACCCTCGCTGCGGTTCGTTCGCGCCTCGACGCGCAGCCACTGGAGCTCGAACGCCGGTTCATGGCGGATATCCGCCAGGCGGTGCCCGCAGGCATGCAGACGTTCTGGGACATGACCATTTCCGCATACTGGGCGTGGAGTTGCTGGGACGCCCGCACGGGCCAGTTCCACTCAGCCCAGGGTGCCGGAGGGCTCGGGTACGGCTTTCCGGGTGCGCTGGGAGGATCGGTAGGCCTTGCCGGGGAAGGTCTTCCGGCGCGGGTGCTTGCAGTATCAGGGGATGGTTCGGCGATGTACTCGATCGCGGAACTTGCCACCGCGCGCCAGCACAATCTGCCCGTGACCTGGCTGATTGTCGACGACGGCGGCTACGGGATCCTGCGCGAATACATGCAGGGCGCCTTCGGGAAAGCCACCGCGACGGAATTGGTCCGACCGGATTTCGTGAAACTGGCGGAGGCGTTCGGGGTCCCTGCCCGGAAAGTGGCCCCTGAAGACGTCGGCCCCGCACTGGAGGAATCGTTGGCCGCGGACGGGCCGAACGTCGTCGTCGTTCAGAGGCTGCTACGCCTCTTCGCCCCGACCCATCTGCCGAGCCGCCCCCCAACTGAATCGAGTGGCCACACCTAACCAGCCCAGAGTGTTCAGGGCGGTTAGGTGTGGCCACTCGATGTGCCGTGAGGCTGGGTCCTAGGCGGGAAGCTGCAGGACGTCGCCGGTGAAGATCAGGTCGGCGTGGATGATGAGGTCCGCGTTCGCTGCGAACAGGGCCTCCCACCCGCCCTCGACGCCAAGTTCCTCAGCGATCGACCCGAGCGTGTCGCCGGACTGGATCGTGTAGGTCTCACCGCTCAGTGCGATGTCGGAGGATGCTGGAGCTACCACAACGGGAGCCTCGACTACGGGAGCGGCAGGAACCTCAACGGGGACCTGCTGCACTGCCACTGGCGCTTGGCCAACGCTCGCTGCGCTGCTCAGACCGAGCTGCGCAGAGCAGGCTGGCCATGCTCCCCAGCCCTGGCCGGCAAGAACATTTTCGGCCACGCGGATCTGCTCCTCGCGGCTGGCATCCGACGCGGCGCCGCTTCCTCCGTAGGCTGCCCAGGTCTGGTCGGTGAACTGAAGTCCACCAGAGAAGCCGTTTCCGGTATTGATCCCCCAGTCCCCGCCGCTCTCACACTGCGCGAGGGCGTCCCAGTCGCTTGCCGGTGCAGCGGTGGCAGCTCCGGCCGAGCCGACAAGGCCAAGGCCTGTGATGGCAACGGCTGCAAGGCCGCGACGGGCATTAATGCTGAATGTAGTGTTTTCCATAAGGATTCAATGCTCCCTGAGGGCCACCTGCGCTCCGTCCGTCCCCGGACTTCGATGCGCCGCTACTCACCCTGGACGGTAGAGGTCTTGGTATCCGCCTGACGAGTAGCATTCGGTGAAGGGCGGTACCGGGCATACGGCTGCGCGGTCTTACCGCGCAGCGGGGTCGATCCCCGAGGGGGATTCACGATCTACGCTAAGCCATTGAAGGATCGTTGCCAAATCGAGATATATTTCTGCAGGGCTGGGGCGATCGGATTATGCCCAGATGCAGTAAAATGCCACCCGTTTTCCGTGCCAGCAGGCTGGGAATCAGTCCGCCTCCGGGCCCAGTGGATTCGGCGGCTATCCACCCTGTAGAACATAACAATGCTTACACCAGAAAATTCCATCACCTGCAAGGTGCCGGCGCGCTGGAGCGATATGGACGCTTACGGACATATCAACAATGTGCAGGTGCTTCGGCTCCTTGAGGAAGCCCGGATCCAGGCCTTTGGGCCACCAGCAGGCACGGGCGCGGAAGGCCAACCGCCGCGGGTGGAGTTGTTCTCGACACTCGACGCGACAGTGCAGGCTCTCGTGGCTGAACATCGAGTCCGCTATCTCGCCGCGCTGGAGTATCGCAACATTCCGCTGTGCATCGACGTCTGGGTCAGTGCAGTCAAGGGCGCGAGTCTCACTCTCGACTATGTGATTTCAGACCCGGTGACTTTCACGCACTGTGTGAAGGCGACCACCGTTCTGGTCTTCGTTAATGTTGCTAACGGGGCAGTTCAGCGACTCACGGACCGCCAGCGGGAACTCACCGCGGTGTTCCTCGGGGACCCGGTGTTCGGCTAGGCGCTGTGCCCGGGGAAGGTGGTCCCGCAGGTGTAGCGTGCCCAACGCCAGCGGGGTTGGCGGATGTCAAATAACGTCCGCCAACCCCGCTGGGTATTGCGTGGGCTGCCAGTGCGGCTCGGCCTTACGCGGCTACGTAACCGTGTGGGTCGAGGACGTACTTCGTTGCTGCTCCTGCGTCGAATTCCTCGTAACCGCGAGGAGCATCCTCAAGGGAAATTGCCTTGGCGTTAACAGCCTTGGCGATCTGAACCTTGTCGTGCAGGATGGCCATCATCAATCCCCGGTTGTACTTCATGACCGGGCATTGCCCCGTAGTGAAGGACAGGGACTTCGCCCAGCCAGTGCCGAGGCTGATGGACAGCGATCCAACCTTGGCCGCCTCGTCGATTCCGCCCGGGTCGCCGGTGACGTAAAGCCCGGGGATGCCGAGCGCGCCACCTGCGGCGGTGATGTCCATGAGCGAATTCAGCACGGTAGCCGGCGCCTCGTGGGAAGCATCCTTGCCGTGTCCGCGGGCTTCGAAGCCCACAGCGTCAACGCCACAGTCGACTTCCGGCACACCGAGCAACTGCTCGATCTGATCCGCAGGCGAACCCTTCGAGACATCTACGGTTTCGCAGCCGAAGCTCCTGGCCTGGGCCAGGCGGCCTTCGTTGAGGTCACCGACAATCACTACTGCGGCGCCGAGCAACTGCGCCGACGCGGCGGCGGCGAGGCCGACCGGGCCTGCACCAGCAATGTAGACGGTCGATCCGACGCCTACCCCGGCCGATACTGCGCCGTGGAAGCCGGTCGGGAAGATGTCCGAAAGCATGGTCAGGTCAAGGATCTTCTCGAGTGCCTGGTCCCGGTCGGGGAACTTCAGCAGGTTCCAGTCCGCGTACGGCACCAGCACATATTCGGCTTGTCCGCCGACCCATCCGCCCATGTCCACGTAGCCATATGCGCTACCAGGACGGTCAGGGTTGACGTTCAGGCAGATGCCGGTCTTNNCCGGTGATTTCGTGCCCGAGCACAAGATCCTTCGGTGCCGTCGTACGTCCGCGGACCATGTGCTGGTCGGAGCCGCAGATATTGGTGGTGACTGTTTTCAAAATGACGCCGTGGTTGACTTTCCGGCCCACGTTGGCCGGATTCACCCCCGGGCCGTCCTTCAGCTCAAAACTAGGGTATTCAGTGTTAATAATTTCAACTTTTCCAGGTCCCTTGTAGGCAACAGCTTTGTTCCCAGCCATGTGATTCCTTTCGGTTGACAGCCCGTCTAGCCACTGATGGCCAGACGCCTCTGCTGAACCCGGCGATGCATCAAAATCCGCGAGCGGAGACGTGCGCGTCGGGTACGCGCCCAATCTAGCGTCTGGAACGTTGCATCAGCGTTGCATGCAATCCGCGATGAGCCATGCTGCTGATTTGCCCACCTTCGGGAGCGGGACTAACCGCGCTCATCCCAGGCTTCGGGCTGCTCCAGCGCGTCCTCCGGGCGCCAAGTCCCGGAATCGCTGGCGGCCTCCGATTCAGAGGTCCCCGCGCCGGTGAAGCTGGCCGGAACGGTTCCGCCCGGGTGCACGCCCTGCTGGCTGGCGATGCTCCCGGAATGCCTCGGGCCGCCTTTTCCGCTCTCCTTTTCGAGGACGGCTTCCCGTCGGTCCGGGTGCAGACCCGCGACGTCGGTGTTCTCGCTGGCCGTGTCCATTGCTGGGCGGGTACGTGGATTTTCCTTGTGCCCGGGCTCACCGGGAGCAGGTTTAGGCGGGTAGCTTGGCCCCAGTGGATCCTCGGCCGAATTTCCTGGGCCTCCGGGATTGCCGGCACTGCTTGGTTCAGTCATGGTATGTCCTTTCCATGCTCCAGTTTTCAGCCACCCGTGTGGGGACTGTACACAACCTGAGCCCAGTCCGGGCGAGCATAGGAGGTTGTGGGCGGATGGCTCTTTTGGCAGTAAGTATGCTTATTATTGTGCACGGGGAATTGCATGGTTACAAGGAGGTAGCGCCATGGCAGGGCATTTCAAGGTAGAGGATGCGCACGATAACGGGTACCGCGTCACTCTTGTCTCGGACAGCGGTGAATTGGTCGCGGTGTCCGGTTTTTACCCCACCAAGAGGGCCGTCATCGCCGGAATCGATGAAATTCGGGAGATCGCCGGGACAGGAAGAGTTGTTGACCGGAGCCGGACGGCCCAACCCGCAGCGCGGAACAATACAGTGCGGGACAATGCATCGCGGGATAATGAGGGGCAGCAGCGCGGGAAGCGGTCAGTAACCCATTCCGCCTGAGGGTACAGCCAGGCTGCCGGTCCCGGAAACTGGCAACGATGGTGTGTACGTCTGTATACAGGGAGACGCTTCGTGCATATAGACTGGGGCAAAACCAGAAAAAACAACCCTCGGAGGTAGCCCAGTCATGACAGCTGTGGATTCATTTGGTGCCAAAGGCGCCCTCGACGTCGCAGGCAAAACCTACGAAATTTTCCGGCTTGAAGCAGTGGATGGTTCGTCCGAACTGCCCTACAGCCTCAAGGTCCTGTTGGAAAATTTGTTGCGCACCGAAGACGGCGCCAACATCACCGCGGACCATGTGCGGGCATTGGCCTCTTGGGATCCGTCCGCGCAGCCCGATACGGAAATCCAATTCACCCCCGCCCGGGTCATCATGCAGGACTTCACCGGCGTGCCTTGCATTGTGGACTTGGCCACCATGCGCGAGGCCGTGGCGGAACTGGGCGGTGACCCGAAAAAGGTCAATCCGCTGGCGCCTGCCGAACTGGTTATCGACCACTCGGTGCAGATCGACGCGTTCGGCAACGCCGGAGCGCTGGAACGCAACATGCAGATCGAATACGAGCGCAACGGCGAGCGCTACCAGTTCCTGCGCTGGGGCCAGACGGCTTTCGACGACTTCAAGGTAGTCCCCCCAGGCATGGGCATTGTCCACCAGGTCAACCTGGAGTATCTGGC
>DGBL01000117.1 GCA_002384315.1 Micrococcaceae bacterium UBA4005
CGGGCGGGCGGCATTCCGTCGGATTGAACTGGCGGTAGGTCCTGGGGTCTTCATTCCACGACCGGAGACCGAATCCGTAGCGCAACTGGCAATCGACCATGCCCTGGGTCTGACTAGGCCCCGGATCGTGGATCTGGGCACCGGGTCCGGCGCCATCGCGGCGGCAATCGCCGACGAGGTGCCCGGTGCGGAAGTATTCGCGGTGGAACTCAGCGAATTGGCCCTCGCCTGGGCCGAACGCAACCTTGCGGCGTGGAATGTAACGCTGGTGCCCGGCGATTTCACCCACGCGTTGCAGGAGCACAACGGAAGTTTCGACGTCGTCGTCTCCAACCCGCCCTACATTCCAGCTGCAGCGGTACCGCGCGAACCCGAAGTTGCAGATCACGATCCGCAGCTGGCGCTCTACGGGGGAAGTGAGGACGGTCTCCGGCTGCCCTTCGCCGCGGCCTCGAGCGCTGCGCGACTGCTGCGCCCTGGGGGATACTTCGTCATGGAGCATGCCGAAGTGCAGGCAGCGGATGTGCGCGCAGGGCTCGAAGCCACCGGCAGTTGGCGGGAGATTCGTACCCACCGCGACCTGACCGGAAGGGACCGGACGACCACCGCGGTGCGCGTATGAACCCGACAGTCAGCACACCCACCCCCGGTAGTGAAAGGATGGCACCGTGACCTCCAGTTATGACTGTTCAGATCCGGCCCAGCGCAGCGAGGGACTGGCCGCCGCGCAACGGGCGATTGCCGCCAAGCAGTGCGTGGTCCTTCCAACGGATACCGTGTACGGCATCGCCGCGGATGCGTTTTCACCGCAAGCGGTTGCTACGCTCCTAGCTGCGAAGGGCCGGGGCCGAAACATGCCGCCGCCGGTGCTGATCCCCCGGGTGCAAACCATGGACGGGCTCGCTGCCGATCTCAGTGCTGAAGCGAGACTGCTGGCGGAGGCGTTCTGGCCGGGCGCCCTGACCATTATCTGCCATGCGCAGCCGTCCCTGACCTGGGATCTCGGAGACACGGTCGGGACAGTGGCGCTGAGGATGCCTGATGACAGGATCACCCTGGACCTGCTGGCCTTGACCGGCCCGCTCGCGGTTTCCTCCGCGAACCGGACAGGTCATCCGGCAGCCGCGTCCGTGGCCGAGGCCATCGCGCAGCTGGCTGGATCCGCTGTTGTCTACCTAGACGGCGGCCCGCGCTCGAGCGGCGACGGGTTGGCGTCGACCATTGTGGACGCCACCGGTGAGCAGCCCGTCATTGTCCGCGAGGGAACGCTGAGCCTCGAAGAGCTCCGTGCGGTGGTTCCGCTCGTCGAAGGAATGCGCCCGGCGCCGGACGGAAACGATGCGCCCCCGGCTACGCCTGGCCCCTCGACCCCGGAGTCCGCGCCAGAACGTCCCTGATACCGGTTGTACCTGCCATGGCTGGGGTCCACTGTTGGCTCTCGGCCCATCCGGGCTCTTGCCGCTGGCCGAACCAGAGCAGCTCCACTCGGCGCACGGCGCCGTGCAGGCGCCCGCCCAGCACGGTGGAGAGGGCAAAACCCGACCGCACGGCAAAGCGGCAGAACCAGGCAGGCAGGACTACCGGCTTTCCGCCGGCGCATTCGAGAACCGATCGGACGGTCATTCCCTCCCACGGCTGCAGCACGATCCCGGGGATGCTCCCGGAGTGGGAAGCGAGAGTCACCACCAGCTCGGCGAGAGCTGCGACAGACACCACCGGGGTGCGGGCGGTTCCAGGGGCGGCAACCGAGGCCAGCGGTGAGCGGGCAAAGGCGACGAGCCGCGCCGTCGTCGGCCGGTTGGCGCCCTGCACGGACGTAGCGCGGAGAATGCAGATTTCCGGGACAGCGTCGGTGCCACCACGGCTGGAGGACAGGGCTGTAAGCACCTGCTCACCGCGGGCCTTGCTCCGCGAGTAGGCGGAGAACGGGGCTACCTCAGGGCTCTCGTCGAGCACTCGCCGATTGCCCTGCACCGCCGCGCTGCTGAGCTGGATGAAACGGCTCGCGCCGCCCGCGCGCGCAGCCAGTGCCAGTACCGCCGGAAGCAGGGTATTCGCCCCTCGGAGTGCGCCGGATTCAGACGCACCGGGTGTCGCCAGTCCGGCGGCATTGATGACGACCTCGCAGCCTTTCAGGACGTCGGCCAGCACCGCTACCACGTCGTGGGTCCGGGCTTCCCCGAGTAGACCCGCAACATCCGTAGCGAAGGTATGCAGACGCGGAGCGGGGACCTCGCGCACCTCGATGCCGCAGGACCGTGCCGCACTGGCTACGGCCGAGCCCACGAACCCGGAGGCCCCGATGACGGCCCAGCACGCCCTGTCGGGAGCGGGGTAACTCACGCGCCACCTGCAGTTGGCGGTCCGGGAGCAGGATCCGGTTCGGGCAGGGGCGGCATGGGCTGCCAGCGCCGGTCCGCAAGAATGGTCCGGGCTTCCCGCCATCCCCGCCACAGGGCGCCCAGGCCCTGCAGCGAGTGCTCAACTGCGACCAGGCGCAGTACCTCCTTGGCGACGGTCAGCAGGGTCCCGAGGGCGAATCCAACCGGGTGGTAGCGGCCGCGGCTGCGCAGATACTGGCCGAGGTGCCCGCGATTACGCATCCCGCAGAACCGGGCGAGATCGCTCGAATCGTTTAGATGCCGGATGCCCAGATCGATCTGTTTCTGCGGGCGCGCCTTACGCAGGACAAACTCGTCGACATAGGCCACCGGGTAGCTTTGCGAGATAAGCCAGCCATAGGTGGTGTCGTCTCCGTTCAGGAAGAACCTAGGGTCCGGCAGTCCGACTGCACGAACCACGCTGGCCTGGACCAGCATCCCTTCGAAGCAGCCCACGTTAGTGTGGAAGACTGAGCCATCCTTGAAGACGTTTCCTTTAACTGGAAAATGCACGCCGAAAAACTCGCTGAGCGTGTGCTGCCAGAAGAACGGGGCACCGTTGCGGTCCCACCGTCGGCCGTGGATGCACTGGTAGCGCTCCATCCATGGCGCGAGCGAGGCCAGCGCGGACGGTAGTACCTCGACGTCGTCGTCCATCAGC
>DGBL01000128.1 GCA_002384315.1 Micrococcaceae bacterium UBA4005
GGGCGACAACGCCCCGATGGCTGTTATCGAACTGGTGCTGGAGCCGTTGTCCGCGAAGCAGGCCGTGGTTGCCGAGGCCGAGCAGGCGAAGTCCGTTCCGGCCACCGAGGCCCCGATAGCCGCGGATGCGACCGAAACCGAAACAACGACCGACGAGGCCGTTGCTGCGGAAGACACCACCGTCAACGCCGAGAGCGGCACGGACGACGTTGTGGTNNCGGATACGGAATCGGACGAGAAGAAGTAATTCTTCACCGTCCAGCTCTACATGACTGATCAGATGCCCACCGCCTCCGTTGGAGGTGGTGGGCATCTGCGTATCCGCCTCGATCTGGCCTACGACGGCGCGCCATTTGCCGGGTGGGCCATGCAACCAGGGCTGGTGACTGTCGAGGGAGTGCTGGAGAAAGCTCTTGCGATGCTCTTCCGCCGGCGGATCCGGTTGACGGTGGCTGGCCGCACTGACGCCGGAGTACACGCGCGCGGGCAGGTCGCTCACATTGATCTGCTCCGCAGCGAATGGGAGGCGGTCTCCCGCGGGCGCGCGGTGCCGCCAGGGGAGGCCTTGGTCCGCAGGCTCGGCGGAGCGGTCGGCCGGGAGCTCTCCGACCAGCTCACCGGACGCGGACGCTCCGTGAAGAACTCCCTTCCCGCCGTCGTCGTCACCGGCGCCGCAGTAGCGCCGGAGGGCTTCGACGCGCGTTTCTCCGCGCTCTGGCGCCGTTACGGCTACCGCATCGCGGATGAGCAGGTGGCGCGGGATCCGCTGGCCAGGCATTCGACCCTCTGGTACCCGGGAAGATTGGACCTCGACCAGCTCAACGTCGCCGCCGCCAGCCTGGAGGGGCTGCGGGACTTCAGGGCGTTCTGCAAGCCCCGGGCAGGGGCTACGACGGTGCGCGAACTGCAACGCTACGAGTACCACCGCGGTGCGGACGGCGTGTTGGACGTCGTCATCCAGGCGGACGCCTTCTGCCACAATATGGTGCGCGCCTTGATCGGATCGACGCTGCGGGTCAGTAGCGGGGACGCCCCGCTGGAATGGTTGCACGAACGCCTGACATCGGGGGTCAAGGACGCCCGCTCGGTGCTTGCGCCGCCGCACCCCCTGGTCCTGGAGGAGGTTGCGTATCCGGGCGAAGATCATGTTGCTCAACGGGCGGCGCTCACGCGGGCGCGCAGGGCCGCGCCCGCTACGCGCGGAAAATCCCCAACAAGTACCGGCTATCAGGAGGCGTAGAGCAGCGTCCCTGCCAACGCGGCTGCCACCATGCCGGGCCCAAAGGGAAAATGCGCTTTTCGGTCACCGCGTTTTAGTGCCAGCACCAGGATTCCGCCGGCCGCGCCGAGCACGAAGCCACCCAGCAGGGTGGCCGTCCAGGCTGCCACGCCCGCAAACCCTGCGTGCAGTCCCAGGACCCCAGCGAGTTTGACGTCGCCCATCCCCATGCTCGCCGGCGAGATCAGCGCGAGGAGCAGGTAAACAGCGAACAGCGCCGCACTGCCTGCCAGGGCTGCGAGCAGCGCGGGCCAGCGTTGATCCGCAATAGTGGATAGCAGCAGAGCGGCGCTGCTCACGCCGAGGAACGGCAGCATGATCCGATTCGGCAGCAGCCTGGTGTGCAGATCAATGCTGCCCAGAAGCACCCCAAAGACGGCGAGTACCAGCAGGGGCGCCAGCACCGGCTGCAGGCCGAAGCGCACGACCAGCAGGGTGCAGAACATTCCCGTTACGGTAGCCATCGGTAGCCTCCAGGATCCCGGAAGCTCGGTACGCGGCTCGCGCGCGCACAGGGCGAAAATCCAGTAACCGGCGGCGCTGCCTGCCAGAAAAAACGCGGCGGCAACCCCGAGCACGGTAAGAGAACCCGCCTCAGGCATGGTTGGCGCTGTCCTGTTCGAGGAGGGGAATGACTCCGCCGTCGAGAGGGAGAACCACGGTGAACGTGGTACCTTCGCCAAGGGCGCTGGAACAGTCGATGCTCCCGCCGTGGCTTTCGACAATGGTCTTGGTGATCGACAGCCCCAAGCCCACCCCCGGAATGGAAGCCTCTCGCGCTGCGCCGCTGCGGAAAAAGCGGGTGAACACCTGCTTCGCGTCGGCAGGGTCCATACCCATTCCCCGGTCGCGCACCTTGAGGCAGACCTGGGTCGGTTCTTCCGCTGCGGTGACCTCCACGGTTCCACCTTCGGGAGAATATTTGATCGCGTTGGAGAGCAGGTTGTCCATGACCTGGATGATCCGTACCGGGTCGGCATACGCCCACAGCGGGGCCGGTAGGTTTTGCTCGAGCCGTATGCCCGCAGACCTTGCGTGCACCTGCGCTGAGTTGATAGTCGATTCGACCAGGCTGGCGAGGTCGGTGCGCCGCGGGTGAACGGTCATCGCAGCAGATGCAGCGAACAGGAGGTCCGAAACCAACTCCAGTAGCCGTTCGGCATTACGCTGGACGATTTCGAGTCGGTCAGTTGAGTCGGTGGACAAGCCTGGATCCTCTTCGAGCACCAGGTCGACGTTGCCGAGGATCGATGTCAACGGGGTGCGCAATTCGTGCGAAACGTTGGACACGAAGTCTTCCTTCGCCGCCATGGCCTCCATAAGATTCGTGACATCGGTGTAAACCACGACGGCGCCGCCGAAGGTCCCGTCCGGATTTCTCATCGGCCGGGCCGCGGTGGACAGGGC
>DGBL01000106.1 GCA_002384315.1 Micrococcaceae bacterium UBA4005
TTCCCGGGGCAGCAGGGCGGTCCGCTGATGCACGTTATCGCGGGCAAGGCTACGGCCTTCAAAATCGCGGGCAGCGAGGAATTCCGTGAACGACAGGAGCGAGTGCTCGAGGGTGCCCACATCCTCGCGGAGCGCCTCTCCGGAGCGGACGTCGCCGAAAACGGCGTCTCGGTGCTCACTGGCGGCACTGACGTACATCTGGTGCTCGTCGATCTGCGCCATTCACCGTTGGACGGCCAGCAGGCCGAGGACCTGCTCCACTCGGTGGGCATCACCGTCAACCGCAATGCGGTGCCCTTCGATCCCCGCCCGCCCATGGTCACCTCCGGCCTGCGCATCGGCACCCCGGCGCTGGCGACGCGCGGCTTCGGCGCACGCGAGTTCAGCGAGGTTGCAGACATCATCGCCGCGGCGCTGAAGCCCGACGTCGACGTCGACGCGCTTCGCGCGCGGGTGCACGCGCTGACAGCCGACTTCCCGCTCTACCCCGGCCACGAGAAATGGTAGGCGCAGACGTGGCGGCTACCGAGGCAAAAATTCTCGACGGCAAAGCAACAGCAGCTGCCATCCGCCAGGAGCTCGCCGAACGGGTCCGGGTTCTCGCCGAACGGGGCAGCACACCCGGTCTTGGCACGGTCCTGGTGGGAGATGACCCTGGAAGTCATTCCTATGTGGCTGGCAAGCACCGCGACTGTGCCCAGGTCGGCATCAACTCCATTCGCCGTGACCTCCCGGAGTCCATCAGTCAGGACGACCTCGAAGCCGTGATCGACGAGCTCAACGCTGATCCGGCGACTACCGGCTATATTGTCCAGCTTCCGTTGCCGGCTCACCTGGATACCAACCGGATCCTGGAGCGGATGGATCCGGGCAAGGACGCCGATGGGCTTCACCCGATGAACCTCGGACGCCTGGTGCTGAACGTTAACGCGCCGATGCGCTCCCCGCTGCCGTGCACGCCGCACGGCATCGTGGAGTTGCTCCGGCGGCACGGGATCACGTTGCAGGGAAAGAACGTGCTCGTGGTCGGACGCGGCGTAACTGTCGGGCGCCCGCTCGGGCTGCTGCTCACCCGCCGCTCAATCAACGCCACGGTCACGCTCGCCCACACCGGAACGCTGGATCTTCCCCGGCTTCTGGGCGAGGCCGACGTCGTGATCGCCGCTGCCGGGATGCCGGGAATGATCAAGGCAGCTGACCTGAAACCGGGCAGTATTGTGCTCGACGTCGGCGTGAGCCGGGTGCTGGAACCGGAGACGAACAGGGCGAAGCTCGTGGGCGACGTTGAATTGGCGGCGGGAGCGGTGGCGGGCTGGATCTCGCCGAACCCCGGGGGAGTGGGGCCGATGACCCGCGCCATGCTGCTGGCGAACGTCGTCGAAGCTGCCGAGCGCGACGCTGGAATACTCGCCGGTTGACGCAGGTGCGCGCAGCGGCAAACGGCCAGCCAGTGATTTCCGCCCAGGACCTGCGGAAGTGCTATGGCGACTTTGCCGCCGTCGACGGCCTGTCCTTCGAGGTGCAGGCTGGGGAATCGTTCGGCCTGCTCGGGCCGAACGGCGCCGGTAAATCGACGACCATGCGCATGATTGGCGGGGTGTCCCAGCGTACGTCCGGAACCCTGGCCGTGATGGGACTGGACCCGGACGACCACGGACCCGAGGTGCGCGCGCACCTCGGAGTGGTCCCCCAGCAGGATAATCTCGACGAGGAACTGAAAGTCCGTGACAACCTGGTGGTCTATGGCCGGTATTTCGGGCTGCCGCTGAGTTATCTCCGCCCCAAGGCCGACGAACTCCTTGAATTCGCGCAGCTCTCGGACAAGGCGAACGCGAAAGTCGATTCGCTCTCCGGAGGAATGAAACGCCGGCTGACTATCGCCCGCGCACTGATCAACGAGCCCCGGATGCTTCTGCTGGACGAGCCCACCACAGGTCTGGACCCGCAGGCCCGGCACATCCTGTGGGATCGCCTCTTCCGGCTCAAGGAGTCCGGGGTGACCCTGATCCTCACCACCCACCATATGGACGAGGCCGAACAACTGTGCGACCGGCTCATCGTGGTGGACAAGGGCCGCATCATGGCCGAAGGTTCCCCCGCCGAGCTCATCCGGAGGTATTCGACGCGCGAGGTTCTCGAGTTGCGATTCGGGTCCCAGCGCAACACGACAGCCGTAGATGAACTTCGCGGCATTGGCGACCGGATCGAGGCCTTGCCTGACCGGGTGCTCATCTACGCACGGGACGGTGAAGCGGCGCTCGAGGAAGCCACGCTGCGCGGACTCCACCCGGTCACCTCGCTGGTCCGACGTTCTTCGCTGGAGGACGTGTTCCTGCGGCTGACCGGACGGAGCCTCGTTGACTAGCGCCCACAGCCCGGTGGTCTCCGCCAGCCGGGCCCGCCGCTTCGGATCCTGGTATTATGCGGAACATTCGCTGCGGGTCATGAACAGCTACCGCTGGGTTCTGCTGGCAAACAGTGTGGGATCTCCGGTGGTCTATCTCTTCGCTATGGGCATCGGGCTGGCCACACTCGTGGACCAGAACGACGGCGGCGCCTTCGGTGGCGTGAGTTACCTCGCGTTCCTTGCCCCCGCACTGGTGATGTCCGCGGCGGTGATGACCGCGGCCACGGAATTCACCTATCCCGTGATGGACGGTTTCAAATGGCGCCGTGTTTACTACGGGCCGCACGCCTCCCCGCTGGGGGTCCACCAGATTGTCAACGGCCATATCCTCGCGGTCAGCATCCGCCTCACAGCCGGTTCTGCAGCCTATTTTGGCATCACGGCACTCTTCGGCGCAGCACCCTCAGCGTGGGGGTGGCTGAGCGTTCCCATCGCGGTGTCCTGCGGACTGGCATTCGGCCTGCCACTGATGGCCTACGCTGCGAGCATCCGCGAGGACAAGGGTCAGTTCGCGCTGGTGATGCGCTTCATTGTGACCCCGCTCTTCCTGTTCTCCGGAACCTTTTTCCCGCTGGAATCGCTCCCCGGCTACTTGCGCTGGATCGGCTGGATCTCCCCGCTGTGGCATGGAACGGAAGTGGGCAGGACGCTCAGCTACGGGTACTCCCAGCCAGCGTGGCTGATCATCACGCATATGGCGTTCCTTGCCGGGCTCGCTGGTGTGGGATGGATCCTTGCGCAACGCGCCTACCAGCGCAGGTTCAGCGGATGAGACGGCAGCCAGCCACAGCGCGCGTGTTCCGGGCACTCTATTCAGGAAATGCCCGGGCGGTGATAGGGCGTGGTCTTCTGGCCACACGCAGTTCCAACTGGATGGTCATGGTGTCGGGGTTCTTCGAGCCGGTGCTCTACCTGCTTTCGATGGGCCTCGGCCTTGGAGCGCTCGTCGGCGCCGTCGAGGGACCCGCTGGGCAGGAGATCAGCTACGCGGCGTATATCGCGCCAGCGCTGCTCGCAGTATCGGCGATGAATGGGGCGGTGTACGACAGCACCTGGAACGTCTTTTTCAAGATGACGTTCGCCAAACTGTACGAAAGCATGCTCTCCACCTCGTTGGGTCCGCTGGATGTGGCCATCGGTGAGATCTTCCTGGCCCTGTTGCGCGGCGCACTGTACGCGACCGGATTCACCGCCGTGATGATGGCGATGGGCTTGGCGACTTCGCCCTGGGCTCTGCTGCTGATCCCTGCCGCTGTGCTGATTGCGTTCGGCTTCGCGTCCCTCGGCATGGGCATCACCAGTTTCATGAAGACATTTCAGCAAATGGACTGGATCAACTTCGTGATGCTCCCGATGTTCCTGTTCTCGGCCACGTTCTACCCGTTGGACGTGTACCCACAGGTGGTGCAGTGGATTATCCAGGCTTTGCCGTTGTGGCATGGGGTGGAGTTGCTGCGCCAGCTGAGCGTCGGGGTTTTCTCCCCGGCAACTGCAGTGCACATTCTGTATTACCTGGTTATGATTCTGGTCGGTATGGTCCTGACAACCCGGCGCCTGCGGCAGCTTTTCCTCTCCTGAGAGCCATATCCCTCCGCTTCCGGCCGCCGCTTGACTCCGCCGCGGCTAACAACTTGGGAGCAATCTCTCGGGCGCCCCGGCGGGATGTTTCGGTAAGGCACATAATGGGCATATGAAAGCACTTTCTGCGCAGCCGGACCGCACGCTGGTCGCAGTGCTGGTGGTCATCGGACTACTGGTGGTGGGCTCGCTCGCCGTGGTCTTTGCCGGTGGCGCTCCCCGGGAATTCGATGCTGCTACGCCCCAGGGCGTGGTGCAGCGCTATGCCGCAGCCGTCATTGACGGCGATGACGAGGCGGCGGCGCAGTACCTGGCCACGAAGGACACTGACCGGTGCCAGGGGTTCGAGCGGCAATTCGCCGGGAATCTGCGGGTTTCCTTGGTGTCGGTCCGTGAGCGGGAGGATTCGGCGGATGTGCGGGTCACCATCGCAACCCTTAATGATGGCGGACCTTTCGGGGCGTCGGAGTATGAGAACCAGGACGTATTCGATCTCGTCAAGGTCGACGGCGCCTGGTTGGTCGAGACGGCACCTTGGCAGTTTACGATCTGCCCGGACAAAGGCCCCGCGCCGTGAGCTTCGAACGGGCGCTTCGACCATCCGCGGTCAGATCGGCGCAG
>DGBL01000202.1:0-5242 GCA_002384315.1 Micrococcaceae bacterium UBA4005
AGTACCCGGTTCGGATTCAGCATCAGGTAGCGCAGGAGTTTGAACTCGGTGGGGGACAGTTCCACCGTCTGACCCCCGCGCCGCACCTCGTGTGCGTCGTCGTCGAGTTCAAGGTCGTCAACGCGGATGACGGCGTCGTCCTCGCCCAGTGGGTGGGTGCGGCGCAGCACCGCGCGGATCCTGGCCACCACCTCGTCCAGGCTGAAGGGCTTGGTGACATAGTCATCCCCGCCGACGGTCAACCCGGTGACTTTGTCATCCGTGTCGTCCCGGGCAGTGAGGAAAACGACGGGGAAGTGCCGGCCTGCGGCCCGCAACCGGCGGGTGACAGTGAACCCGTCCATGTCCGGGAGCATGACATCGAGCACCGCGAGGTCCGGATTGTAGGTCTCCGCCGCAGCCAGCGCTTCGCGTCCGTTCGCTGCGGCTACGACGTCGAAGCCGGCAAAGCGCAGTGACGTGGAGAGTAGTTCCCGGATGTTGGGCTCGTCATCGACGATAAGCAGCTTCGCTTCTGGTTCCTTATTTCTCACGCCTTCAGTATCCCGGAGTTATCTGGATGTTTACTGGGAGTCTGCTGAACTACTTGAGCGAAGCGGCGTCGAGAATCCGGTAGGCGTATCCCTGCTCCGCGAGAAACCGTTGCCGTTTGGCAGCGAACTCCTGGTCCAGTGTGTCCCGCGCCACCACCGTGTAGAACCGCGCCGAACGCCCATCCGCCTTGGGTCGAAGCAGCCGGCCGAGCCGTTGAGCTTCCTCCTGCCGGGACCCGAAGGATCCGGAGACCTGGATAGCGACGGAGGCTTCGGGAAGATCGATCGAGAAGTTGGCCACCTTTGAGACGACCAGGGTGCCTAGCTCGCCGGAGCGAAAGGAAGCGAAAAGGCGCTGGCGCTCGCGCACCGGAGTGTCTCCCTTGATCACGGGAGCATCGAGCCGCCGGGCCAAATCATCCAATTGGTCGATGTACTGTCCGATCACAAGGATCTGGTCCCCGCGATGCGCAGCGACCAGCTTCTCCACTACCTCCGACTTGGTGTCGGACGTGGCGCACAGGCGGTACTTGTCGCCGTCGTCGGCCATGGCATAGGCCACCCGCTCATCGCGGGGAAGCTCCACCCGAACCTCCACGCAGTCCGCCGGAGCGATATAGCCTTGCGCTTCGATGTCTTTCCACGGGGCGTCATACCGTTTTGGTCCGATCAGGGAAAATACCTCGCCTTCCCGCCCGTCCTCACGGACCAGCGTTGCCGTGAGCCCAAGCCGGCGTCGCGCCTGGAGGTCCGCTGTCATCTGGAAGATCGGGGCTGGCAGCAGGTGAACCTCGTCGTAGATAATGAGTCCCCAGTTGTTCGCGTTGAGCAGTTCGAGGTGCGGGTAGAGGCCGCCGCGGCGCGTCGTCAGCACCTGGTAGGTGGCGATGGTGACAGGGCGCACCTGCTTGAGCGCCCCCGAATACTCGCCGATTTCATCCTCGGTCAGCGAGGTACGCGCCAACAGTTCATCCTTCCACTGCCGGGCCGAAACCGTGTTAGTGACGAGGATCAGCGTAGTGGTCATACTCGTGGCCATAGCCGCAGCCCCGACGAGCGTTTTCCCTGCTCCGCAGGGGAGCACCACCACGCCGGATCCGCCGGACCAGAAATTTTCCACGGCATGCCGCTGGTAGGGCCGAAGCGTCCAGTCCTGGTCGTTCAGAGTGATGGCATGCGCCGTGCCCTCGACATAACCAGCAAGATCCTCCGCCGGCCAGCCCAGTTTGAGGAGCAGCTGTTTGAGCTGGCCGCGCTGGGAGGAATGCACGACGACGGTTTCGCCGTCGATCCGCGGCCCCAGCAGCGGCTCAATCTTTTTGGCATGGAGCACCTCCTCCAACACCGGATAATCGGTGGTGCGCAGGACCAGCCCGTGCTGCGGGTCCTGCTCGAGCCGGAGGCGACCGTACCGGGACATGGTGTCCTCGATATCCACCAGGAGCGAATGCGGCACGGGAAAGCGGGAATACTTCAGCAAGGTGTCCAGGACCTGCTCGGCGTCCAGACCCGAAGCGCGCGCGTTCCACAAGCCCAAGGGAGTCAGCCGATAGCTGTGCATGTGCTCGGGTGCGCGTTCGAGCTCGGCGAAAGCCGCAATGGCGTGCCGGGCTTCGGTGGCGAGCTGGTGGTCGACCTCGAGGAGAATCGTCTTGTCGCTCTGGACGATCAGCGGACCTTCAGTCATCGGAGACACCTTCCACGAGTTCGACGTCCACGATGCGGTGGACAGAAATAACCAGTTCGACCTCTTTCGCCGGATCGAAGACCCGCACTCTTCCCGCGGACACCGATCGGGGCACAAGCAGTTCGCGGCTGTGGGTCCCGTAGCCGTCCACAACGCCCAGGCGCACTGGGAGTTTTCGCCGGATCGCCGTGTGCAAGGACTCCAGCCCCAACAGCATCTCACTCTCCGATTCCTGCACGGACCCGGCCGGTCGTGTCGACGCTCCGGTTTGGGCTGCCCGCAACAGTTCGATCTGGTTCTCGAGGTCCTCCTCCATCGCAGCCAGGCGCTCCGTCCGCGGATGTCGTGTACCTGCACCTGTAACGGCGACGGAGTTGCGGGACGCCATCCGGGATTCACCCGCAGACGATGATTGGTCGGGCGTCGGGTGGTGGCCGAGGCTGCGCAGCGCCGCCTCCAGCTCTCCGCGCGTCGCAGTGGTCGAGACCAGCACTGTGGGCGCTATCAGAGCCAGACCCAGGCTGGAGAACCGGGGATCCTCCAGAAGGTCGGAAAGGGCTTGTTCGTCGTCAGAGCGCACATAGGCGACCGCCGTTCCCACGCGCACCCGTCCGTGACGGAGCGCAGCGTCCTCAATAAGGTAAACGAGCGGCTGAGGAAGTCCGGAAAGCGAATGCCGGCGCAGGAACGCGAGGATGGCCGGGGCATCAAGCCCGGAGTCGAGGCCTGCCCGGATGGATTCGGCGGAAAACCGGTAGGTGCTCGCTGGCCCCTGGCCTTCCGGGACAGCCAGCAGTGCAAGTTCCCGGGCCACCGCGGGGTCGAGAAAACCGGGCGCTACCGCGGTGAGGTCAGCCTGCACCACAAAGTGGCTCACCGGTGCTGGCAAGGCTGCCGCGAGGACCTGCTGGGCCTGGGCCGCTTCGTCCTGGCTGATTAGTGTTCCCGCCTCGGTGAGGGAGCCAGCACCCAGGAGCCCCAGGTGTGCTGCCTCAGCAAACATGCCTGGTACCAGCCGTTCGAAGCGCCGGGCGAGCCTGGGCTGATGCCAGCACAGCCGTTCGATGACCTGCTCGGGTGTGAATCCCGGGACGTTCTCCGACGCGGATGGTTCCGCGAGTGGGCACTCCGCGGTGAGTTCAGCAAGGACCTCCAGCATGCGCCGGCGGACCAGGGGGGCATCCGGGCGCGACCCTTCGGCGGCAAGGGCATTGATGGCAACGCCGGACGGCGCAGGGGAACCGACGAGTGACGGCGCCCGCTCGAGCTCGAGCCAACTACGCACCACAAAAAGCCATTGCGTATGCCGTTCAGTCGAATCCCAGGGCGAATCGGCTGGCATCCAGCGGGAGGTATCGGCGTCGAGGGTCAGCGCGCCGCAGCCAGCGCCGAGTTCAAGGAGCCAGGACGCAGTGCCAGTCGTAGTTTCGAGAGTGTCAGCGATCCGTTTGGTTTCCCGTACGCCAACCCCGCCCGAACGCAGCGTGGAAACCGGCGCAGAAGCGGAGAGCACGAGTACGGTGTTGAGTTGGCGCAAAGTTTCGGCGGCTGCACCGTACGCAGCGTTGTCCCGCCTGGATAGGCGGACAGCAGTAGCTGCAGGCCGTTCAGGCTCGACGTCCAGCTTGACGATGGCCCGCTGGCCACGCAGTGCCATCCCGATTTCCTGGGCCAGTTCAACATGGATGGAGTCCAGCCGGACTGCCAGGGCGTGGCTGAGCAACCACTCGACAGACGTGACCGCGCCGTCCGCGGACGCGGTCCCGACCGGCGTCGTACTCAGTCGGCGCAAGGTTTCCCTGCTGCTCGGCGGAGCGAGCGCCAGAATGTTTTCCCACCGCTGCGGGTCGGCGACAGCAGCGCGCAGGCTCTCCGCCGCTGCGGCGGGCGCGGCGGCAGGCGCGAGCTCAATGCCCGCAGCACGCAGCCGGTCCACGGCTGCGACGATGCTGTCCGCGAATGCGGGAATCCGGTCGACAAGGACCTGTAGCGGGCGGCCAAGATTCCCCGGGTAGGGTCCGATCGCTTCGCGAAGCTGGCCAGTGGGAACAAATGCCGGATCTCGCCCCTGGTTGGGATCGGGCACCTGGAAGATGAGCGCAAGCTGGACAAGCTCGTCCAATAGGTGGTTCAGGCGCTCAGCGGGTAGGTCCGGAAGGAGCTTGGCGAGATCGCGGGCGGCGACTCCGTCGATGGTTCGCTGCGCGGCGGCAATCACGAGTGTCTCCAGGACACGATGCTGGGGTGTATTCACATTCTCCAGCGCGCGCTGGATGCTGCTGCGGGTTGAAGCGCGGGCAGCAAGCGCCGCGAAGTTCGCCACCGGAGGGATCAGCAGATCCGGCCGGGAACGAAGAAGCCGCCAGAGGGCGGCATCGCCACGGGAGGCAAGCTGCTCAGCCAGGATCTTGATTGCGGACATTGCCTCAAGATTACCGGTCTTGCCCCGACTGTCTTCCCGCGACGGCTGGGCTTTGCCCGCGGGGCTCACTCCGGCCAGGGCTAGGAACGCCGCCGCTCGACGACGGCGAGCACCACCAGCAGACCCATCAGGGCAAAGGCCGCGGGCAGTAGCAGATAAGCGCTGCCGAGCAGGACAGCCGGCACCGGAGCGCCGAGCCAGAACAGGACCAAAAGGCCGGCCAGCGAAAGCAGCCCCAGGATGGTGGAACCAACTGCTGAAAGCATGAGGATTANNGAAAGACATACTTTCCGACCTGTCAAGAAGAGGTAAGCACCGTGCCCATCGGCAAAGTCAAGTGGTTCGACGCTGAAAAGGGTTTTGGTTTTCTGGCGACGGAAGACGGCAAGGAGGTGTTCCTCCATGCCTCGGCGCTCCCCGCTGGCGTTACCGAGGTGAAGGTAGGTAGTCGCCTTGAGTTCGGTGTTGCCGACGGACGACGGGGCCCGCAGGCACTGTCGGCCCGGATCTTGGACGCACCGCCGTCCATGGCCAAGGCAACCCGTAAAAGCGCTGATGATATGGCAGCCATTACGGAGGACCTGATCAAGTTGCTGGATG
>DGBL01000202.1:5281-23740 GCA_002384315.1 Micrococcaceae bacterium UBA4005
GCCGTGGATTTCGCCCGGTCAGGGCTCTTGGAGATAGCCGATCCCGCATCTGTCGGCGCGTACAGGGGTAGCCAGGCAGACGGTGAGCGGCTGGTCACCCACCGGTTTGAAGCCCGTCTGCGGGGTTATTCCGGCTGGGACTGGTTCGCGACTCTTGCACGGGTCGCACGCGGGAAGGAACCTACTATTTGTGAAGTGGGAATCCTGCCGTCGGAGGCTGCGCTCTTGGCGCCGCAATGGTTGCCCTGGTCCGAACGTGTTCGGGACGAGGATACCCCGCAGGATACGGAAGTCTCGGGCGCAGAGCCGACCGAACCTCCCGCCACCAGTTAGCGGGCGCACCTGATGGACCGCGTGAGATGAGCATGTTCCGGTCCCTGCAGTTGCATAATTACCGGATCTGGTTTCTAGGGGCACTGGTTTCCAATATTGGAACCTGGATGCAGCGCACGGCTCAGGACTGGCTGGTCTATGACATTCTTACCAACCAGAATGCTGCCGCACTGGGGATCACCATGGCACTCCAGTTGGGCCCGCAATTAGTGCTTGCACCATGGACCGGCCTCGTGGCGGACACGGTCGATCGGCGAAAGTTGCTCGTAGCGACGCAATGCCTCATGGCGGTCCTCGGGGTGGGGCTGGGACTCATGGTCGTGGCAGGGGCAGCTGATTTGTGGCATGTCTACGCATTTGCGCTGGCGTTGGGCCTGGTTGCTGCGTTCGATGGTCCCGCGCGCCAATCCTTCGTCTCCGAACTGGTGCGTGAAGACTATCTTCCCAATGCAGTCGCCTTGAACAGTGCCTCGTTCAATGGTGCCAGGCTCATCGGGCCAGCCGTTGCGGGCCTACTCACCGCGGCTGTCGGCCCGGGCTGGGTGTTTCTACTCAACGGGCTCACCTTCGGTGCCATGATCTACGCCCTGCTGGTGCTCCGCCGGGATGACTTGCGCAGCCAACCCAAGTCGGTGCGGGGCAAGGGACGCATCCGGGAAGGATTCCGCTATGTGCGGATGCGCCCGGACCTCATGATGGTGTTACTGGCCATCTTCATCGTCGGTACGTTCGGGCTTAATTTCGGTATCTATATCGCTGCTATGGCGCGCACCGAGTTCGGGCAGGGTGCCGGTGTTTTCGGGCTGCTCTCTTCGGTCATGGCCTTCGGATCGGTAGCCGGAGCGTTGCTTGCAGCGCGCCGGAGCACACCCCGGTTGCGGTTTGTGTTTGGCGCTGCAGGTGCTTTCGGTGTGGCCTGTGCAGTGGCTGCCCTCGCTCCGAACCTCTGGAGCTTCGGACTGGCGCTGGTCCCGGTTGGCCTGAGTGCGCTCACGCTCATGACCAGCGCCAATTCCTATGTGCAGACCACTACTGCCCCGATCATGCGGGGGCGGGTCATGGCACTGTATTTCGCGGTCTTCCTCGGGGGTACACCGCTGGGTGCGCCGGTGGTGGGATGGATTTCCGATACGTTCGGTCCGCGCTGGGGCCTGGGCGCGGCAGCGGCGTCAGGTGTGACAGCAGCAGTCCTGGGGCTACTGTGGGCGTGGCGTTACCATCACCTCCGCGTCAGTTACCGCCGGACGCTGCGCCCCCACTGGATTCTTATCCGTGCCGCACCACCTCGGCGTCGACGCTAGAGGGCGCCAATCACATGGTCGATGCAGGCCAGCAAAGCTGACACGTCGTCAGGTTCGATTGCGACGAACGTAGCAATACGCAGCTGGTTTCGACCCAGCTTCCGGTACGGCTCGACGTCGACGATCCCATTGGCCCGAAGCACCGTCGCTACCTTGGCAGCATCGATATCCGCAGCGAAGTCGATAGTCGCGATGACGTTCGAGCGCTCGTCGGGGCGCTGTACAAACGGTGTGGCGACGGCGGACCGCTCAGCCCAGGAGTAGACCCGGCCAGCCGAATCTGAGGTTCGTCCGGTCGCAAAATCAAGCCCACCCTGGCTGTTCAACCACCGGAGCTGCTCGTTGAGCATCACCAACGTGGCCAATGCAGGCGTGTTGTAGGTCTGGTTCTGGCGGGAGTTGTCAATGGCTGTCTGGAGGTTCAGGAAGTCCGGAATCCACCGGGCGGAACTGTTGATCCGGGCTGCGCGCTCCAGCGCCGCCGGAGAGAAAAGGCCGCACCAGAGCCCGCCGTCCGAGGCAAAGTTTTTTTGTGGTGCGAAGTAGTAGACATCCGTTTCTGCGATATCCACGCTCAACCCGCCAGCCGCCGAGGTCGCATCAGTGAGCATCAGTGCGTCGGGGTCGGCCCCGCTGACCCGCTCCACAGGGGCGAAGACGCCTGTGGAAGTTTCGTTATGGGGCCAGGCGTAGACGTCGACGCCGTCCTCGGCGAGCGCCTGCGGACGGGTCCCGGGCTCGGAGGTCCGGATCGACGACGCCGCGAGGAAGGGCGCCTTGTTGGTCGCCGCGGCGAATTTGGAACCAAATTCGCCGAAGGACAGGTGCTGGGCTTTCGATTCGACCAGGCCGAAGGAGGCGACGTCCCAAAACGCCGTGGACCCGCCCACACCGAGCACGACTTCGTATCCGGCCGGCGCCGCAAAGAGCGTCGAGATTCCTTCACGCACCTCGCCTACAAGGTTCCGCACAGCTGGCTGTCGGTGCGAGGTTCCCATGATTGTGCTGCCGGCGTCGTTGAGGGCTTGGAGCTGTGCCGCCCGGACCTTTGAGGGACCTGCGCCGAAGCGGCCGTCCGCTGGTAGGAGGTCGGAAGGGATACGGAGGCTGGCAGTCTCGCTCATAGGTTCTCCAGGAGTGTGGGCGGCGGGTAACGCGTTTCATTCTGCCCCAGTCTCAGCCCAGGTCCATAGTCGGGCTCGGTTATGCATTCCCTGGAGTGCGCGATCGGCGGGTGGACGGGGAAGGAATGGGTTAACCTTGACATGCGGGGAAACGGTGTGGCCTGTTGGGGCTGTGGCGGTCTGCCCGCAGCATTCCTGCCCCACGCCTGCTCTCGGGCGACCTCTTTCGCCCCGGACCGCAACAAGGAGCCGCGCCAGTCATGACCGACCTTATTGACACGACCGAGATGTATCTGCGGACAATCCTCGAACTCGAGGAGGAGAACATCGTGGCTCTCCGTGCGCGCATCGCGGAACGGTTGCGGCACTCGGGGCCTACGGTGTCCCAGACCATAGGACGGATGGAGCGTGATGGGCTGGTCGTCGTCTCCGGCGATCGCCATCTGGAATTGACTGAGGTTGGACGGCATCGAGCCACCGGCGTGATGCGCAAGCACCGGCTGGCTGAACGCCTTCTCGCAGACGTGATAGGGCTCGAGTGGGCGTATGTTCATGACGAAGCCTGCCGCTGGGAACATGTGATGAGCGAGCGGGTCGAGCGGCGGCTTTACGACTTACTGGGACAGCCTACCCAATCCCCGTATGGCAACCAGATCCCGGGTCTTGAAGCGCTCGGAGGGCCGCCGGAGCCCGCTTCGGCCGACGGGATATGCCCACTACTCGCGGCTGTCCATGAGTACGGACCCAATGTGGCACTCACCTTGGTGCGGTTGGCGGAACCGATCCAGGTCGATCCGGAGTTGCTGACCCAGCTGGACGAAGCAGGGCTGCGGCCAGGTGCCGAGTTTGCCGCTGAATCAGTTGGCGGATATGTCTCCGTTCGCGTCCCTGGCATTGACGGGGCGCTCGAGTTGCCCCCCGAGGTTGCTACGCACATTTTCGTGAGGCTACGGTAGAAGGCTACTTTTTTATCACGGAACCCTATACTTGGACACTGATTGAGAGATATGAGCGTTATCACACTCCACTGATTGCCGCCCCGCTTGGATTTGCTGTGGGCGCTGGCGATGGGGGAGGTGGCGGTGGGCCGAAACGGGAAGGGGGATTCGTTGACGATGCACTACGCAGTGGGACGCCGACGCGTCCTTGCGATTGAGGCTGCTGAGCTCCCAGCAATCCCACGGCATGCGCAACGCCAGCCACGACGGATGAGGGTTGCCCCACCAATTGAATCCGGCGACACCCCTGGAACATCGTTGGCACGGCTGGGACAAAGAGTGGCCATGGTTACGGCGGTGTCCGGCATGGCCCTCACCGTCGTGTGGCCAACCACCGCCGCCGTCACCGCGGAGGGCGGTGCGCAGGATGGCGTGCTTGCAGAGGCGCACGAAGCAGTCCACGCCCCGGACTCCGCCGCCGTCCAATTCGATCGGGCCGCACTCAGCAGCATCCTCGACCCGGACGTGCGCCTCCGGGGGATCGTCGCTGCCGCTGGAAACGACGTGGCGCCGGCCGCCGCAAAGGGTTCGCTTTCGGCTCCCATGGATGACTTGCGCGAAACGTCACCGTTCGGAACACGCACCTCGCCCATCACGGGAGAGGCAGGGGAGATGCATTCCGGCCAGGACTTCGCCAGCAGTTGCGGAACCAGGGTGCTCGCCGCTGCGGACGGAACCGTCTCGTTTGCGGGCTGGCATCCATTCGGGGGCGGGTTCCGTGTGGTGATCGATCACGTCGGCGGACTGCAGACCACCTATAGCCATCTCTCAGTCATAACTGTCAGCGAAGGCCAGGTTATCCGGCGGGGGGACAAAGTCGCCGAGAGCGGTAGCACCGGGGCATCCACGGGGTGCCACCTCCATTTTGAGGTAATGGTTGACGGTGAGACCGTCGATCCGCTGGCCTGGCTGTGACCGGCAACATACCGTTCCGTAACCAGAACGTGACATAGCCGCCAAAGTGGGGTACCGTACTATTCGTGCCAAATTCACCCTAGGCTTTGGCACCTTCCAGCGAATTGCCAAGCTCTGCCATTGCTGGAAGTTCGTTCGCACAATCGCATGGCAGAGGCGGGGGAACCAATTACGGGTCTCGTTACGAGATCCTTGGGGTTAAGTCGCTGGATTATCAGCGGCCGGGTGACTCCCATCCGAATCCGACAGCTCACCCCGTAGGCATTGGGAGAGGCAAAGACTCGTGTCCAATAGTTCTTCATTGGGGCGCCATAGGGCGGCCCCTGCTCGCGTTAGCCCTATGACGGCAGTGTCCGCAGCGGTGGCGTCCAACGCCGGAACCGTCGGACGTCAGATGACCGTCGTACTTGCAGCCTCGGGAATCGTGCTAAGCGCCGGTCTTCCCGCGCATGCCGCACCGATCACCGACCGTGAGGTCACCGTCCAGACCCTCAGCACCGTTGCCGCCGATGTTTCGGTAAGCGCTGCGGACGATGCGAAAGTTTCGTTCGACCGCGCTGCGGTAAAGGCAAGTACTGCCGTGGAGGAAGTGCCGGTAGCGGTCCAGTCCGAAGCTGTGGTCGAGGTCGCGGTTGAAGCCCCGGCGGTCCAGGCTCCCGCGGTCGAGCCCGTCGAGGTGGAAGCCCCTGCCGCTCCCGAGTCCTCCTCGGGCATCGGCGCGACGCTGGTCGCCTCCGCCTATTCGCAGATCGGCATCATGCAGGACTGCACCGCCATGGTCGAAACAGCGCTTCGTGCGGCTGGCAAGACTGTAGGGGATCTCGGTCCGGAACAGTTCTACCAGTTCGGCGACGTTGTCGGCACCCCTGAACCAGGCGATCTGGTGATCCGCCCCGGCCACGTAGCGATCTACGTCGGTAACGGCCAGGTCATCAGCGGTGGCTTCAACGGAATGAACACCCAACTTCACTCACTGTCCGACCTTTCCGGTTCTAGCTTCGTACGCGTCCGCTAGACCACCCGTACCCCCTGGAGTTTCTTCACATGTCTTCACATGCAACCCTCGGCCGCCACCGCGCCGAAATTCAGCGCAACGCGCATCTCTCGGCGCTTGCCCGCGCCGTCACCGAAAACGCGGGAGGTGTCGGTCGTCAGGCTGTCGTCATCGCTGCTGCCTCCGGTATGGTCCTGAGCACTGCGGTGTCCGCCTCCGCTGCCGAAGCCGAGACGGACCGGGCAACAGTCACGACCACGCTCGAGATTCAGGCAGCTCCGCTGACCGTCCAGGCAGAATCCGAAGCCGACGTGTCCTTCAACCGCACGGCGGTCAAATCCGTGGCCGCTCCTGTGGTCGCAGAAGCACCCGTAGCCGAAGCTGCCCCCGAGGTGGCCCTCCAGTCAGAGGCGGTTGTGCCGGAAGTAGCCGAGGTAAACGTGGCTGTCGACACCCCTGACGCCCCCGAGGCATCCTCCGGTGTGGCAGCGACCATCGCGGCGGCTGCCCAGGCCCAGCTCGGTGTCAGCCAGGACTGCACGCGTTTGGTGAGCAACTCACTCGCTGCGGCCGGGATCAACTTCCACGGCTGGCCAGCCGGTTACCTCTCCCTCGGGTCAACGGTGAGCGCGGATGCAGCTATCCCCGGCGATCTGATCTACTACGAGGACGGCGGAATGGGCCTCGCGCACATCGCGGTCTACATTGGTAACGGTCAGGCCGTCCACGGAGGTTTCAACGGGAACTCCACCGTGATTGACTCAGCCTTCATTGGCTCCGGACCGACCTTCATCCGCGTCGGCGGCTGACAGCTGCGGATCGCACTGCCTGGCGCGGGAGCGCCAGCAGGACCCGCTGCGGGTCTGGTTCACGGAAATATCCGGTGAACCAGACCCGCAGTTTTGGTTTTAACTCGGAACTCCCCGGGCGTTGAATTCGCCTATAGCCAGCGGTCGGCTTACCCTAGCATTGTCAATTCGAAGCAGTTTCCGTCAGTATCCGCGATGGCAACCGGTGGTGGGAACGCAGGCAGCGAAGAGGTTAGTGCATGCGCACTCTCGTTCTGAATGCAGGATACGAACCACTGGCGGTAGTGACCTTCCGCCGGGCGCTGGTCCTTGTGATCTCGGACAAAGCAAGTGTCGTGCTCGAAGCTGAAGACCCGGTGGTCGGGGCGACCGAGGTCCTTCCCCGTCCGTCGGTCATCCTGCTCCACCGCTATGTGCGCGTACCCTACCGTTATGACGCGGTAGCCACCCGGCGCGGTGTGCTGCGCCGTGACAACCATCTATGCGCTTACTGTGGGCGTTCGGCCAACACCATTGATCATGTGCTGCCGAAATCACGCGGAGGTGCGGACACGTGGGAGAATCTGGTGGCGTGCTGTCTCGGATGCAACAACCTGAAGGGTGACCGGCTCATTACTAGTCTTGGCTGGAGCCTCAGGGTGGTGCCGTTGCCTCCGCGCGGCCCGGCATGGCATATCCGCGAGTTGGATAAGCCCGCCCCGCAGTGGTCGGAGTTCCTCTCCGAAAGGGCGGCGTGAGCACAGCGCAGCCCGGCACGCCAATAATTCACTTTGATGCGCTGGTGCTGTCCGGTGGGCGTTCCTCCCGGCTGGGCGGTACGCCGAAGGCTTCCCTGCTGGTCCAGGGACGTTCCTTGCTGCAGGTGGCCTGCGCCGCTGTATCCGGTGCGGAAAACATCGTTGTCGTTGGGCCCGACGACGGCGGACTCGACTCCGGGTTAGCCTCGAGGGTGCGCCGCACGCGCGAGGATCCACCGTTCGGCGGGCCTGCCGCCGCCGTCGTCGCGGGCATGGGGAGCCTTCCGCCGTCCGGGGCACGCCACATCCTGGTACTCGCCTGCGATATGCCGCGGATCGCGCAGGCGGTGGACGAGCTACTCGCAGCCGCGCGCGGGAACCCTAGCTGTTCGTTCGTCGCCCGGGATTCCGGCAGGGACCAACTTCTTGCGGGACTCTACCTGCGCACAGAGCTTGCGCAGGCAATCAGTCAAACGGATGCGGCGTCAGGAGCACGGAATCTGTCAATGCGCGCCCTCCTTGCTACTGTGAATTTCAGACCGGTCCCGGTAACGCCGGGCGCAACCCACGACGTCGATACCTGGCCCGATGCACAAGCTCTGGGGATCGACGTCGAATGAAAGCTTCTGGAGGTCCCTAATGGACGAGCGCGATCAACTTCTTCGACAGTGGTCCGCCGAACTGCTGCGCTCGTATGAACTTGAGGGAACGGGCGTGGACGTTGACGCCATTCTGGCCTTGGCAGGACAGGCGGCGCACACGATTGTGCGCCCGGCAGCGCCCCTGACCACGTTCATCGCCGGGTATGCCGCAGGCTTGGCGGTAGCGAGCGGTCAGGCTGAGGAGGAGGTCGCCATGCGGTCGGCGCTGCGGGTTGCCGCAGAACAGATCAGTACGCGCGGCGCGGACACCGACGCATGAGCGAACACCCGCAGGCGCAGGCGAACCTGGGGTGGGAAAGCGCCCGTCGGGCTGCCTACCACGCAGGTCAGGCCAAACCGGCGCAGACAGTACCGCTGGCGGATGCACTGGGACAGACCCTCGCGGTAACGGTTGTGGCGCTGCAGGACATTCCCCATTACACGTCCTCGGCGATGGACGGGTGGGCCGTAAGCGGAGCTCCGCCGTGGACCTTGGTGGCCGCGGTGGTGCCGGAGGACCATGGCTGGCGCCGGCCAGCGCCGCACAGTGACTCCGGGAGCATTGCGCTCGAGCCCGGTCAGGCGACGTCCATCCTCACCGGCGGATTGGTTCCCCTGAACACGACGGGAATACTGCGCACCGAGCACGGCGTGGTTCGCGCAGAGGTGCTCGAACGCGGTGCCGCGGCGCGCGCCGATGAACCCCGTGCGGGCGAACATATCCGACCGGCTGGGGAGGAAGCCGCCCGTGGCACAGTCGCGATCGAAGCCGGAGTCCGGCTGAACCCGGCCCAGATTGCCCTCGCCGCGGTGTGTGGTCACGATACGCTGCCGGTATTGCGCGCGCCTCGCGTCTCGCTACTCATGACGGGCGATGAAGTGATCGAAGCTGGGCTGCCGCAGGCGGGGCAGGTCCGCGATACTTTCGGCCCTCAGCTTCCAGCTTTTGTGGAGATGCTCGGCGGGCATGTTGACACCGCGAGCCGCGTCTCGGACGATCTGGACGACGTCGTCGCTGCGATCAGCGCGGAGGCTACCGATGAATTCTCCCTCGCGCGGACCTCCGGCGATGTGCTGATCAGCACCGGCGGTACCGGAGACTCTTCCGCGGACCATATCCGCCGCGCTATGGCAGTCCTCGGCGCTGAGCTGATCATTGACGGGATCGCTATGCGCCCTGGGCATCCCACCATGCTCGCACGACTGGCCGACGGTCGGTTCCTGGTGGGGCTTCCGGGGAATCCGTTGGCAGCCATGATGGCTATGCTGACTGTGGTGGGCCCCTTGCTCGCCGGTTTACGGGGAGCGCCGTTGCCGGCCCCGGCGATGGTGCTCAGTGGGACCGACTTCGGACCGCTTCCCGGTCGGAGCCGACTGGTTCCCTACCGCTACGAGTCCGGACGCGCGATGCCAGCATCGCATCAGCGTCCCGGCATGCTCCGTGGGTTAGCCTCAGCGGATGGTGTGCTAGTGATCCCCGCGGAGGGGTGCGTGCGGGACCAGCCAGTGATGTCGTTGCGGCTTCCGTGGGTGGGCTGACCGCTTCCCGGCCATCCCACCCACCGCACACCAACCCGGCGCGCGCGTTTCCTGTGGCTGCTAGGCCGTAGCTTTCTCGAGCCGCAGCACAACAGACTTCGAGGTTGGAGTCCCGCTGACGTCGGCGGTCGAGTCGAGGGGGACCAGCACGTTGGTCTCGGGGTAGTACGCTGCGGCGCAGCCGCGGGGAGTCTCGTAGGCCACCGCACGGAAGTTTTCCGCCCTCCGCTCGACGCCGTCGGACCATTCGGAGATCAGGTGCACGGACTCGCCGTCACTAATGCCAGCNNTGGTCGTGCGAGCGCAGGGTCTGCAGCAGCAGCCGGCCCTGGGGAACCTTGGGGTACTGCAGTTCGTTAGCCGTGAAATTCGCCTTACCCGTAATCGTGGTGAAGTTACGGCTGTCACGCGGACCGTTGGGCAGCACGAACCCGCCGGGATTGCTGATCTTCTGCTCGTAGTTCTTGAACCCGGGGACAACTTCCGCAATGTGCGAGCGGATCACGCGGTAGTCGCCCTGGGCTGCGATCCAGTCCAGTTGGGGGGTGTTCTCGCGGAACGGGCTCTCGGGCCGTGCGAACAGCCGGTCCGCCAACTGGCAGACAATCTCGATCTCGGAACGGACCTCCGTGCCGGGAGGGGTAAGCCGGCCACGGGAGGCATGAACTGCGCTCATCGAGTCCTCCACCGTGACGCTCTGGTCCCCGCCCGACTGTGCGTCCCTGTCGGTGCGCCCCAGCGCGGGGAGGATCAGTGCCCGCCGCCCGGTGATCAGGTGCGACCGGTTCAGTTTGGTGGATACCTGTACCGTCAGCCGGGTATTGCGCAAGGCCTGGTCGGTCACGTTCGAATCCGGGGTGGCGCGGACGAAGTTCCCGCCCATGGCCATGAATACCTTGGCCTTGTTATCGCGCATCGCCCGAATCGCCGCGACGACGTCGAAGCCATGCTTGCGTGGGGATGTGAACTGGAAGTGCTTGTCCAGTGCGGCGTGGAATGGTTCGGGCATGCGCTCGAAGATGCCCATGGTCCGGTCGCCCTGCACGTTGGAGTGCCCACGCACGGGGCAGACGCCAGCGCCCGGCTTGCCGACATTGCCCTGGAGTAGAAGGACGTTGACGACGTCGCGCAGCGTAGCCACCGAATGCTTGTGCTGGGTCAGGCCCATCGCCCAGCACACAATGGTGCCGGGGGAGGCGATCATACGGTCGCCCACCTTGGTGATCTCGGCCTTCGCGATTCCGCTTGCCGCTTCGATCTCTTCCCAGGTGGTGCCGCGCAGGCTCTCCAGATAGCTGTCCAGACCCTGGGTGTGCTTGGCAATGAAGTCGTGGTCAAAGACCGTGCCGGTTGCTTCTTCCTGCTCCAGCAGATGCTTGCCGAGGCCGCGGAAGAGCGCCTGGTCCCCACCGAGGCGGATCTGCAGGAAGTCATCGGCGAGGTCCGTCCCACCGCCGAAACGCGTGCCGAGCAGACCCTTGGGGTTCTGCGGGTTCTCAAACCGGAGCAGACCTGCTTCACGCAACGGGTTGATCGCAACGATCTTTCCGCCGTTTTTCTTTGCCTTCTCCAGCGAGGTGAGCATACGTGGGTGGTTCGTGCCCGGGTTTTGCCCTGCGACGATGATCAGCGGGGCGGTGTCCACGTCCAGCAGGGACACGGTGCCTTTGCCGATCCCGAGCGTTTCGGTGAGGGCGGAGCCGGAGGATTCATGGCACATGTTTGAGCAGTCCGGCAGATTGTTTGTCCCGATGCCGCGGACCATGAGCTGGTAGAGAAAGGCGGCTTCGTTCGATGTTCGCCCGGAGGTGTAGAACACGGCTTCGTCCGGGTCATCGAGGGCTGCCAACTCGTCCACGATGACGCTGTAGGCCTCGTCCCAGCTGACCTGACGGTAGTGCTCCGCGCCTTCGTCCAGCAGCATGGGATGAGTGAGTCGGCCCTGCTGACCCAACCAGTATTCGTCGTGCTTCATCAGGTCACTGATGGAGTGCTCGGCGAAGAACGCCGGCGGTACGGTGCGCCGGGTGGCTTCCTCCGCGACGGCCTTCGCTCCATTTTCGCAGAACTCC
The DNA here is from genome assembly GCA_002384315.1 of Micrococcaceae bacterium UBA4005. Taxonomy (GTDB): domain Bacteria; phylum Actinomycetota; class Actinomycetes; order Actinomycetales; family Micrococcaceae; genus Arthrobacter_D. The sequence continues at coordinate 16,745 of DGBL01000202.1, forward strand.
GCCGTGTGTCGTTTGTCACCTTCGGGCCACGCGCACCCCATGCAGTCGAAACCCTTGACCTGATTGACCGCCAACAGTGTCTGGACACTGCGAACCGGGCCCATCTGGTCGAGGGAAATCTTCAGCGAGTTGATGACTGCAGGCAAGCCCACAGCTTTGGTTTTGGGCTTGCCTACGGTGATGAGCGATTCATCAATGTCATCTTTGGGAGCACGGGTAGCCATAGCGGTCACTTTCTTGGGTCTTGTGTCAACTACCCTCAATCATAGGCAGATGTTTGGAGGACACGAAGATGAGCCGAGTAGCGCAACGGCGCCGGATCACAAAATTCCGCGCCGGATCCGGCGCGGGCAGCCGCGAGGACGTTCTTGCAGGTGAAGAGCCACTGGAAATCCGGATCGGAGGACGAGCGTTCACGATCACGATGCGTACCCCGGGGGATGACTTCGACCTCGTGGCGGGGTTTCTCGTCTCCGAAGGAGTGGTGTGGGATCCGACACAACTGGTCAGTCTTCGCTACTGTGCGGGCCTCGACGAAGACGGGCTGCAGACATTCAACGTGGTCGAAGCGCAGTTGCGCCCCGATGTGCAGTTGCCGGATACGGCCATGGAACGCAACGTCTACACCTCGAGCTCCTGCGGGATTTGCGGGACGGCCTCGATTGAGGCTGTGCGGAAATCATCGCGCTTCGAGGTGAAGGACGACGACGTTCGCTTCAGCCTCCCGGTGCTCGCCGCCCTGCCGGACCGGTTGCGGGAAACCCAGAAACTGTTCGACAGCACCGGTGGAGTCCACGCCGCCGGGCTGTTTACCCCGGACGGGAAACTTTTGTGCCTGCGGGAGGACGTCGGACGGCACAACGCGGTGGACAAAGTGGTGGGATGGGCGCTGCGCGAAGGGTTGCTTCCGTTGCGCGGAACGGTGCTGCAAGTCTCCGGAAGGGCATCCTTCGAGCTGGTCCAGAAAGCCCAGCTCGCGGGGATTCCGTGTCTGTCCGCCGTGAGCGCGCCGTCCTCATTGGCGGCGGACCTCGCGGAGGAAACCGGCATGACGCTGGTCGGCTTCAGCCGTGGACGGTCGCTGAACTGTTACACTCACCCAGCCCGGATCGATCCCGACAGCTGGGCTCAGGCGACACCCGGCCACTGAACTGGCGCAAGCCCGAGGGCCCTGGAATATGCTGCATCGGAGTCCGGTTGTGGCGAGTATGGAACTCGGCATCTTCAGCTTCGGCGATATTCACCCCAATCCTGTGACAGGCGAGCGGGTTTCCCCGCAGCAACGCATGGCCGATCTGCTGGAACGCGCCCGTCTCGCCGACCAGGTGGGGCTGAACTATTTCGGGGTAGGGGAGCACCATCGCCCCGATTACGCAGTATCTTCAATCGTCCCGGTCCTCGCAGCGGCTGCAGCCCAGACCAAGGTCATCCATCTCGGCTCGGCCGTGACGGTGCTCAGCACCGAGGACCCGGTGAGGGTTTACCAGCAATTCGCTACGCTCGACTTGATCTCCGGGGGGCGCGCCGAGCTCACTGCCGGGCGGGGGTCTTTCATTGAGTCCTATCCGTTGTTCGGTGCGGCACTGGAAGACTACGACGCGCTCTACGAGGAAAAGCTCGAGTTACTGCTCCAGTTGGACCGTGCGGAGCGCATCACTTGGGCCGGGCGGTTCCGAGCTCCGCTGCAGGACGCCCTGGTGCTTCCGCGTCCATCAAACGGAAACCTTGATATCTGGGTCGCAACCGGGGGTACGCCTCAGTCCACGGCGCGCGCCGCTACGCTCGGCAGGCCAGTGATCTACGCGCTGCTCGGCGGAACCGTCGACAACTTCGCCCGGCACGCCCAGCTGTACAGGTCCACTGCCGGGCAGGCGGGGCACGATCCTGCCACTCTGCGGGTCGGACTCAGCAGTGTTGGACTGATACAACGCGAGGGCGCTAACCAAGCCTTTCTGCCGCACTGGCTGGATACGATGCGCCGGATCAGCGCCGAACGCGGGTTCGCCGCACCCAACGAATCCTCCTACGCCACGCAGACCGCGCAGTCCGGTGCCCTGTTCGTGGGAAACCCTGAGCAGATCACCGAAAAAATCCTGCTGACCCACACCCAGATGAAGCACGACAGGCAGATTTTCCAATTCGATTTCTCTTCCGTTCCGCAGGCACGGGTCCTCGAATCGATCGAACTACTGGGNNACCCAGGGCCAATGAGGGATTGTCGCTCCGCGGCCTTAAGCTGAAGGGGAACCCCTTGGAGGAAAAGCATGAGCATGGAAGGCGCGGCCTGGAGTTCCCTCTACCGGATCTCCTCCGCCAGAAGCAGTAACACCAAATTTTCCCGCGATACCCTGAACCGGATTGTTGCCTTCGCCGTTCCCTACCGGTCCAAGCTCACGCTGTTCATCGTGCTCTCCGTGGTTGCCGCATTCCTCGCAGTAGCCACTCCGGTCCTAGCAGGCAAGGTCGTCAATTCGATCATCGCGCGCGATCCCGCGACCACGATCGTGTGGCTCGCGGTGGTGATTGCCGCCGTCGCTGTGGCGGATGCTGGAGTGAGCATGCTCACGCGCTGGTACTCCTCCAACATCGGTGAGGGAGTGATCCTCGACCTGCGCACTGCAGTGTTCGACCATGTGCAGAAAATGCCGATCGCTTTCTTCACCCGGACCCGCACCGGTGCGCTGGTCAGTCGGCTCAACAACGACGTCATCGGCGCGCAGCAGGCCTTCAGTGGCACCCTGTCAGGAGTCGTGAGCAACGTCGTCGCGCTGGCGCTGACGCTCGTCGTGATGCTGAGCACGTCCTGGCTGGTGACGGTACTCGCCGTCGTCATGCTCCCCATCTTCTTGTTGCCAGCCCGGCGCATGGGCGGACGCTTGGCTGCGCTGCGGCGCGAAGCGGCGGATCACAACTCGGCCATGAGCACGCAGATGACCGAACGGTTCTCCGCTCCCGGGGCCACCCTTGTGAAACTGTTCGGACGCCCCGATGAGGAATCGGAGGAGTTCCGCATCCGCGCCGCGCGCGTCCGGGACATCGGTGTGCGCACCGCGATGCTGCAGTGGGTCTTCTACACCGCGCTGATGCTGGTCTCCGCGCTGGCACTCGCCTTGGTGTACGGTCTGGGCGGAAGCCTTGCGCTCGCAGGTCAGCTCGATACCGGTGAGGTGGTGACCCTTGCGCTGCTGCTCACCCGGTTGTATGCGCCGCTGACCAGCCTTGCCAATGCGCGGGTGGAAATCATGAGCGCCCTGGTGAGCTTCGAGCGGGTATTTGAGGTGCTTGACCTGAAACCGCTCATCACCGAAAAATCCGGTGCCGGTCAGGTTCCGGAAGGACCGGTATCCATCGAATTCGACGACGTCCGATTCGCCTACCCGTCGGCGGATAAAGTCTCGCTGGCGTCCCTGGAGGAAGTGTCAACGCTGGACACCCGCGGCGGGGAGGAGGTCCTGCATGGGATCTCCTTCCGCATCGAACCCGGACAGACCGTAGCCCTCGTGGGCACCTCAGGAGCCGGTAAATCGACGATCGCCCAACTGCTCGCCCGACTGTACGACGTCGACAGCGGCGCTGTGCGCCTTGCCGGAACCGACGTCCGGAATGTCACCTTCGCCTCGTTGCGCGAAACGCTGGGCATGGTCACTCAGGATGGCCACCTATTCCACGAGACAATCCGGTCGAACCTGCGCCTGGCCCGGCCCGATGCAACCGAAGCGGACATCTGGGATGCGATTCGCCGGGCACGGTTGGAGGCGCTGGTCACATCGCTTCCGGATCAGTTGGACACCATGGTCGGAGAACGGGGATACCGGCTGTCGGGAGGCGAGCGTCAACGGATGACCATCGCCCGATTGTTGCTGGCCCAGCCGCGGGTCGTGATCCTGGACGAGGCGACGGCAGCACTCGATTCGACATCCGAAGCGGCCGTGCAGGCAGCGCTCAGCGAAGCCCTCGAGGGACGGACCGCGATGGTGATCGCGCACCGGCTCTCCACGATCCGCTCCGCCGACGTGATCCTGGTGATTGAGGACGGGCAGATTGCCGAGCGTGGCACCCACGAGGAACTGCTCGAAACGAGCGGGCGGTATGCCGAGCTGCACAGCACCCAGTTCGCCACCGACACACCCGCCGTGTTCGAGGATGAGGTTCCGGAACTGGGAGCAACCCAGATAACCACCTGATCGGGTGCCCCTGGCCGGAATCGAACCGACGACCTTCCCTTTAGGAGAGGGACGCTCTATCCTACTGAGCTACAGGGGCTTGCCGGAGCGGAACGGACTACAGTGCCCGCCACGGGCGTTTCCAGCTTACCCGCAGGAATGCGGGGGCTGGAAACCTTGGCGGTCTGTGGTGCTCGACGCCAAGGTTTCCCGGCCTATCCAGGAGGCGGTTTCAGGCTGACTTCGTCGTTGCCCGGAACTGGGCGGGCAGGAAGACTGCGGCGATTCCAGCCAGGCAACTGAGAGCCAGAAGCGCCCAGCGCGAGACCGTCAGGGCACTTGCAAGTCCAACCCCCTGAGCGTCGCCGGACTGGAGCATGGCGTCGATCGCCAGATTTTCCCAGAGGTCTGCCACCACGAACAGCAGCGGCGGCACCCACAGCACCCAGCGGAGTGGTCGGCGGGCAACATTGAGTTGGATCAGCAGTAACCAGGCAATCCCAAAAGACAACGGGAACACGGTTCCGGCAGTCTTGTGCAGATCGCTGAGCCGGTCCAGTCCGTCCTGGCCCAAGGCGGCCCGGAGGGAGCCGGCGTCGTCGGCGTCGTACCCCCGCAGGAGCATGTCCGGCATCGTGAGCCCCTGCGCAGTCTGGGCCAGTTGACCCAGGGCCACCAGATGGTAATAGCCGAACAAGGCAAGAGTGGTCGAGGCCGCGATGATCAGGACGAGATTCCCCCGGTTCCGCGGCGGAGGCTCGTATTGGCGACGGATCTGGGTACGGGTTTTTGCCATGGTCCCAGTATGACTGCCCGCGTCTGCACAGGGCGCAGCGCTGGGTAGGAACGTATTTCTGTGTGAAGTCGAAGGCGAAAACGGCTAGTGTATAGCGAATTGCCACAACGTGATTGCAACCACAAGCTAGTCGGAGTTGGTTTAAAGAATGAGAATTTCACAAGCGCTGCCCATGGAGTCCGTCGCAGACGAGATTGGATGGCTCTCCGGTGTCGAGGACGCAATAGATGCGGTCTTCCAACCTGTCACCGAGGTTTTCTCGACGATCGTATTCTTCCCCATCGTGCTCGGCGACCTCGAATTTCCCGCCGTCGTGGCATGGTTAATCGCCGCTGGGGTCATCTTCACCTTCTACTTCGGTTTCATCCAGTTCCGCGGGCTCAAGACCTCCTACGAAGTCATTCGGGGGCGGTTCTCCGCCAAGGATGACCCGGGAGAAGTTCCGCACTTCCAAGCGCTTACCTCGGCGCTGTCGGGGACTGTGGGGCTGGGAAACATTGCCGGCGTGGGAGCGGCTATGGCGCTGGGTGGTCCCGGTGCGACGTTCTGGATGATCCTCGCAGGATTGCTCGGCATGGCCACGAAATTCGCTGAGTGCACCCTCGGAGTGAAATATCGGGAAGTCCACGCGGACGGCACCGTCACCGGTGGCCCGTTCAAATACCTGCCCGTAGCGTTCAAAAAGTTCGGATCCGTGCCCGCAAAAACCCTGACCGGAATATTTGCGGTAGCCATCCTGATCTTCGGCATCGCCGGCGGAAATATGTTCCAGGCGAACCAGACCTTCGCCCAGGTCCAGAACGTCACCGGAGGGGCCGACGGATTCCTTGGCAGCGCAGGGGCCGCCCTGGTTTTCGGAATTATCCTCGCGGCGCTTGTCGCGGCCGTAATCCTCGGAGGCATCAAGTCCATCGGAGCAACCACCAGTAGGCTCGTGCCTGCGATGGGAATTATCTACGTGCTGGCCTGCCTATTCGTCATCTTCGCGAATCTCAGCCATGTCCCGACTGCCTTCGCGTCCATCATTGAGGGCGCGTTCAACCCACAAGGTATGGCCGGCGGGTTTATCGGCGTCATGATCGTCGGTTTCCAGCGCGCCGCGTTCTCCAACGAGGCGGGACTTGGTTCGGCTTCCATCGCCCACTCAGCAGTCAAGACCCGCCGGCCCGTGAGCGAGGGGTTCGTGGCGATGTTCGAGCCGCTGATCGACACCGTGGTGATCTGCACCATGACGGCTCTGGCCATCATCATCGCTGGCGCCCCCAGCTTCCAGGCAGGCATCGACCAGGTCCAGGGCGGCGGAGACGCACCCGACGGCGTCATCCTCACCTCGGACGCTTTCGCGACCGTGTTGCCCTGGTTCCCTGTAGTGCTGGCCGTCGCGGTGTCCCTGTTCGCGTTCTCAACGCTGATCACCTGGTCCTACTATGGGCTCAAAGCATGGGAATACCTCTTTGGGCGCAGCAAGGTCTCAGAAGTTAGCTACAAGGTGGTCTTCCTGTTCTTCACCGTGGTCGGATCCGTGCTCACCTTCACCCAGGTGCTTAACTTCGCCGATGCGGCGTTGTTCATTTGCGCGTTCGTGAACCTGCTTGGCGTCTATATGCTCCTGCCGGTCATCAAGCGCGAGATGAACGAGTACCTCGCCGACCGCAAGAGCGGTCTGCTCCTCGAGCTCGGGCTGCCCGACGCCGAGAAGACCCGGCCCATCGCCGAGCTCGCCGGCGAGAACCAGATCGTCGACGCGTCCGGGCGCAACCGGGTGGCCGCCGGCGTCGGGGTGGACGACCTGCGGTCCAGCACCGGGGCACAGGTCACCCACGAGGGTGGTGGGCGACTGCGTCCCGACCCCGACGACGACGGCTTCGGTCGTGGCAGCGCCACCGACCCCTACCCGCCGCCCCACCTGCGTCGCGGCCGCCACGAAGAGGTCCCGGACCCCGACGACGACGGCTTCGGGCGCGGCGGCACCACCGTGCCGGAGAACCTCCCGCACCACCACGAACGTGGTCGGCACGAGGCCGACGGCGACGTGGA
>DGBL01000209.1 GCA_002384315.1 Micrococcaceae bacterium UBA4005
CGGATAAGTCGCTGCCAACGGCGCTGTTCACCGAGAATATCCACATAGCAGTGTCGTCACCGTGGTGCCGCGCCACGACAGTAAAGCTCTCCGTATGGGTGCAACCCGGTGGGAATCGTGGCTCGATCACGTGTGGAGGAGCCGGATCTGGTCGGTTGGCGCCGAGTGGAGCGCCGACTTTTTATCGCTCATTTATCCCACGTCATGTGTGGTTTGCGAGGCTTGGGATGTGTCGTTGTGCCAGCCGTGTGGGGAGCAGGTTTGCCGTGCGACGATCCAGCCGAGGCACGCAGAGGATTGGGCGGAATCCTTGCCGGTTCACTCACTGCGTGGGTCGCCGCTGCCTGTCCTTGCCGCTGGAATCTATGCGGGAGCACTGGCCAGGACAGTGTTGGCCTACAAGAATCACGGGCATACGGATGTTGGACGGGTTCTCGCAACAGCTCTCGCTCGGTCCCTGCATATCGCCCGCCATCAGGCTTTCGGCCAAGACCATCCGGAGTTGCTCATTGTGCCGGTGCCTACACGTGCGGGCTCGTTGCGCCGCCGTGGGTACGATCCGGTGCGAATGCTGGTCACGGGCCTCCAATCGCGGGGGGAGCTGCCCGACGGTTGTTCGGTGAGCCCGGCGGTGGTCCAGTTGGGCGTATTGACTGCTGGAAATCCGGAAGAGCTGCGGCGGGCGCTGACCGGCGTCCGCGCCGCCGCCCGTCGCCGCACGCGGAGTCAGAAAGGATTAGGCAGTCGGGGTAGACGTGCCAACGTTGCCGGTTCAATGACCGTTGCGGACCGATTCGCCGGACGACTGGAGGGTAGGCATTGTCTGGTCGTCGACGATGTGCTCACCACAGGTTCGACCATCGCGGAAGTCGATAGGGTACTTCGTTCCGAACGCGCCGTCGTTGTTGGCGCAGTGGTGCTTGCTGCCACCCCGCCGCCCGGTTTGACACCCTGCTCCCTGGGGAAATAAGCAGAAAAAAGGGGCGGCCGGGGATGAATATAGCGAGTGCGTGAACTACCGTTGAGTATGGGTATCACAGCGACGACAGTTACCCGTCAGCAGCGGCCAGAGGTACCTTTCCTCGGCCGCTGCTGTGTCATTTAGCGATGTGGAGGGCACCATGGAATTTGTGATCAATGGCCGAAATCTTTCCGTCTCCGACCGTTTTCGCGAGTACACTGCCGAAAAGATGGACAAGGTGGAGCAACTGGGCGACAAAGTCCAGCGTATTGATGCGAAGATCACCAAGGAACCCAGCGCCCGGATGGCTGACACGTCCCTTACCGTCGAGCTGACCGTCCTTGGACGAGGGCCTGTCATCAGGGCGGAGGCTTCGGCTTCAGACAAATTTGCGGCATTTGATCTGGCCTACAACAAACTACTCGAACGTTTACGGCGCGCCCGGGACCGGCGAAAAGTCCATCACGGCAGGCATACCCCGGTGGCGGTGCGGGTCGCAACCGCAACGCTCGAACCTGCCAGCAGTAGTACTCCGATCTACCTCGAGCCGGACAGCTCAGCGGAGCCTGCTGCACCGAAGCCGGTCAGCGGCGCCGACCGGTACGAATCAGAAAATGACATTCCTGCCGGGGACTCGCCGGTACTCATCCGGCGCAAGGTATTTTCGGGCACACCCATGAGCCTGGACGATGCGGTGGACAATATGGAACTCGTTGGCCACGACTTCTACCTGTTTGTTGATTCCGCGACCGGCGCTCCGTCTGTCGTCTACCGGCGGCAGGCCTGGACCTACGGGGTGATTACCCTGGATGCCAAGTGCGCCGAGGGTGACCAGGAACCGCATGAGGAGTTGCTGGCGTACAGGTCGACAGACACTGCGCGCGTTTCCTGAGTAGGAGGGATAGCCCACTCGCGCAGATCCGGCGAGTGGGCTATCTACTGTTCCGGACGAGAGGCATGAATTGTGGGTAGATCGATGCCGCTGGCGCAAGCGCGTCGAATTGCGCTCGAGGCTCAGGGCCTCGCCAAGGGCAGGCCGACCAGGCAAGTCCAGCGGGGTGCGGTGTTAAGCACGGTATGCAGGCTTCAGGTGCTTCAAATCGATTCTGTGAACGTCCTCACCCGCGCACACTACGTGCCAATCGTTGCGCGTCTGGGCATGTATGACCGAGCACTCTTGGACAGCCTTTCCCATACCTCCCCCCGGCGGGTCGCGGAGTACTGGGCGCATGAAGCGTCGATCATCAATCCTGAACTGTTTCCGGCCCTGCGCGCCTGGCAGCGGCGCACCTGGATGGGCGCCTCGAGAATCGATCCGGACCTGCGCCAGATCTTGGAGGCCCGGATCCTTGAAGCACTCAGTGGCGAATCGGACGGAGTCACCGCCCGGACCCTCCAGCAGCGACTGGGCCTTGAGAGCGTGCGTGATGCAGGCGACTGGGGGTGGAATTGGGGTGTTCCCAAGCGGATCCTCGAAGGGCTTTTCGCTGAGGGGCGAATCAGTTCAGCAGGGCGCACGGGACAGTTCGAGCGCCTTTACTGTGCGCCCGAGCAGGTCTACGGCACGTCTGCCGCTGCGCACGAACCGATGGAGCCGAGGGACGCGTTGCTCGTTCTCGCGGAAAGGGCTGCCGCGGCGCTGGGCGTCGGAACCGCGTACTGTATCGCCGATTATTTCCGCACCCCTGTCCGGGACACCGCGTGGGCGATCGACGTTCTGGTGGCTCGCGGCGTACTCACCGCAGTGCGCATCGATAACTGGCGGAGCCCGGCATACCTGCATTGCGCGGCGGTGACTCCCCGGACGGCCCGCTCGCGCGCGCTGCTAAGCCCGTTTGATTCGCTGATCTTCGCGCGCCCCCGAGTGGAACAACTCTTCGGTTTCCGCTATCGGATCGGTATCTACACGCCGACCAGCCAACGCAAGTACGGGTATTATGTGTTGCCTTTCCTGCTCGACGATGCCCTAGTAGCACGGGTGGACCTCAAAGCCGACCGGGCCGGTAAACGCCTGATCGTCAAATCCAGCCATGCGGAGCCGCAGGCGCCGCCGGGCACGGCTACTGCGTTGGCAGCGGAACTGTGGCTGATGTGCCGGTGGCTTGGCTTGGAGGATGTATCGGTAGAGCCAAGTGGGAACCTTGCTAGCCGCCTTGCGCCCGCGCTCTCCGCCAGCGGTTGAGGATTCGACTGAATCGGAGGCAGGGGCCACTCTCCCGTAGACTAAACACGCCACAATCAGGCAGCCTTAGAGTGGGAGTAAATACCAGTGCCATCACTTCTAGAACGAGTCCTCCGTACCGGCGACAAGAAGACACTGAAGAAGCTCCGGAACTATGCCGACGCTATCAATGTCCTCGAGGACGAATTCCGGCAACTCACCGACGCTGACTTGCGCGCGGAAACCGAAAAACTCAAAAAACGCCACGCCGACGGCGAGACGCTGGACGAGCTGCTGCCCGAAGCGTTCGCAGCGGTGCGGGAGGCTTCAGCACGGACCCTCGGGCTGCGGCACTTCGACGTGCAGCTGATGGGTGGNNGGCGTCCACATCATCACGGTCAACGACTACCTCGCCGAGTACCAGTCAGAACTCATGGGTAGGGTGTTCCGATTCCTCGGGCTGACGAGCGGCTGCATTCTCTCGAACCAGGTTCCCGCTGTGCGTCGGGAACAGTATGCGGCCGACATCACCTACGGCACGAACAACGAATTTGGTTTCGACTACCTTCGCGACAACATGGCGTGGAGTGCGGCGGAACTGGTGCAGCGCGGGCACAACTTCGCAATTGTGGATGAAGTCGACTCGATCCTGATTGACGAGGCCCGGACGCCATTGATTATTTCAGGCCAGGCGTCCGGAGACGTGAACCGGTGGTACACCGAATTCTCCAAAGTCGTTACAAAACTTACGATTGACGTCGACTATGAGGTCGATGAGAAAAAGCGGACCGTGGGTGTGCTCGAGGCCGGCATTGAAAAGGTCGAGGATTATTTGGGGATCCAGAACCTGTATGAATCCGCCAACACGCCATTGATCGGTTTCCTGAACAACGCGATCAAGGCGAAGGAGCTCTTCAAACGCGACAAAGACTACGTGGTCCTCAAGGGTGAGGTGATGATCGTCGATGAGCATACCGGTCGGATACTGGCCGGGCGCCGGTATAACGAGGGCATGCACCAGGCGATCGAGGCCAAGGAAGCTGTCGAGATAAAGGCGGAGAACCAAACCCTCGCCACCATCACGTTGCAGAACTACTTCCGGCTCTACGCAAAGTTGTCGGGGATGACCGGTACCGCGGAAACGGAAGCCGCCGAGTTCATGGGAACCTACAAACTCGGAGTCGTCGCCATTCCCACGAACAAAGAAATGGCGCGCAAGGACCTCCCCGATCTCATTTACAAAAACGAGGTGGCCAAGTTCGACGCCGTCGTGAAAGACATCACGGAACGGCACGAAAGCGGACAGCCGGTCCTGGTCGGCACGACCAGCGTTGAGAAGAGCGAATATCTTTCCAAGCAGCTCGCCAAAGCGGGGGTCCGGCACGAGGTGCTCAATGCCAAGAACCACGCGCGCGAAGCTGCAATCGTCGCCCAGGCTGGACGGCGGAGCGCGGTGACTGTGGCCACGAACATGGCTGGCCGCGGCACCGACATTATGCTCGGCGGAAACGCCGAGTTTGATGCGGTGGCCGAAATGGAACGACAGGGACTCGATCCCGCGAGGAACGCCGAGGATTACGAGGCGCGCTGGCCTGCGGTACTTGAAGCGGCAAAGCAAAACGTGGCAGCCGGGCAGGAGGAGGTCCGTCAGCTCGGCGGGCTTTACGTTCTAGGTACCGAGCGGCACGAATCACGGCGCATCGATAACCAG
>DGBL01000024.1 GCA_002384315.1 Micrococcaceae bacterium UBA4005
ACCCGAGCCCAGGATCCTGCCCGGATGGCTGCCGCATTCCGGCACGCGGTGATCGCCGGTCGGCTGGCCGCCGGGGCCGGCAGGATTCCCCGTCGCCGGCATGCGGAGGCATCCTCGCCTATGGGCGGGCGGCCCGACCTGACGGGTAAATCTGCCTGACGGGTAAATCTGCCTGGCAGGTGAACCGGCCGGGCGGGTAAGGCGCTGCTAGATTGCCCCGAAACCGACCCGGCGCTGTTCCTCGGCGCCGATTTCCACATAGGCAAGCACGTTCGAGGGAACAATCACCTGGCGTCCCTTGACGTCGGTGAGCCGCAGCTCCGCAGCCCCGCCTGTCGCGGCCGAGACAATAGCGGCAATGTCGTCAGCGGACTGTGAGGATTCCAGCACAATCTCGCGATTGACATTCTGAATGCCGATTTTTACTTCCACGCCGGGTTCCTCCTGTGTAGTGAATCAATGACCCATCTGGAAACCTACTCTAGATTTCTTTGGGGAACCGGCTAATTCCGCGCCAAGCTAAACGGTAGATCAGTTCACTGGCAGCCTCTATATCCAGGTCTCCGTCGGTTTCCAGCCAGTACCGGGCGCTGACCTGGGCCATACCGGCCAGCGCCCGTCCCAGCAGGGTGGCCTCCAGCTCGGATAACTGGGTGTCCTCCGCGATCACCCCGGCAATGGCATGAGCGAACCGGGCGTTGAAATCCTCCAGCATGCGGCTGACTGCAGGGTCATTGCTGACATCTGATTCGAAGACGAGCCGGTGTGCCTGGCTGTCGCGGGCAATGAACTGGAAGTAGGCGCGCATGGTGGCATGGACCCGGAGTTTATTGTCCTCCGTTGACCGCAGGGCAGCCACGAGCAACCCGGTCAGCTCATCAAGATGGCTCTCCAACAGAGCGAGGTAAAGTTCGCGCTTGCCTGGAAAATGCTGGTACAGCACGGGTTTGCTCACCATTGCCGCCTCGGCAATGTCATCCATGGCGGCACCGTGGTAACCGTTGGCAACAAATACCTCATGGGCGGCACCCAGAAGTTGCCGCCGCCGCTCTTCGCGCGGCATGCGTACCGGTTTGCTGGTCTCTGGTGTTTCGACGCCCACTGAAGCTTCCCGTCCGCTCATCTTGTCGCGTTCAGTTTACCTGCGGACGGACTGCGCGATCGCGACCTGCCATGCGTCCTGCCTTACGCAGTGCACGCATCGCGGCAATGGGCGGATAAGCCCCGGTTGGGGCTGTCCGGGGCATCGGGCATAGATTGAAGTATGCACACTTTCGAACCCGACGCAGGCCCTAGAACGCCGCGGGCACTGCCGCCCCTGGTCGAGCCGAACCCGGAGCTCACACGCGAGGAGATCGTCCGGTATTCACGCCACCTGATCATCCCCGAATTCGGGGTCGAGGCCCAACGCCGGCTCAAGAACGCGCGCGTGCTGGTCATCGGAGCTGGCGGGCTGGGCTCTCCGGCGCTGCTCTATCTGGCCGCAGCGGGCGTTGGCACCTTGGGCATTGTCGACGACGACGCCGTCGATCTGTCAAACCTGCAGCGCCAGGTAATTCACGGTGTCGGGGACCTTGGGAAGTCCAAGGCCCATTCGGCCCGCGCGAGCATCGCGGAACTGAACCCGCTGGTGCAGGTCACGCTGCATGAGGTTCGGCTGGATTCGGATAACGCGCTGGAGATCTTCTCCGGGTACGACCTCATTGTCGACGGAACAGATAATTTCGCCACGCGTTATCTGGTCAATGACGCTGCAGCGCTCTTGGGCAAGCCGTACGTATGGGGTTCGATCCTGCGCTTTGACGGCCAGGTGAGCGTTTTCTGGGCGGGCCATGGTCCAACCTACCGGGACTTATATCCGGAAGCGCCGGCTGCCGGATCTGTTCCCTCCTGCGCCGAGGGTGGAGTGCTGGGCGTGTTGTGCGCCCAGATCGGCTCGGTGATGGTGAACGAAGCGATCAAGTTGATCACCGGACTGGGCCGGACCCTGCTCGGGAGGGTGTTGATCTTCGATGCCCTCGAGATGTCCTGGCGTGAGATTGCAGTCCGCAGGGACCCAGACGCTGAACCTGTGACCAGGTTAATCGATTACGAGCAGTTCTGCGGTATCCTTCCGGCGCAGCCCGGACCGGAGATTCCAACCGTGGACGTGCTGACCCTTGCTGACCTGCTGCGCGCCCGTGACGCGGGCGAACAACAGTTTGAGCTGGTCGATGTCCGCGAACCCGGCGAGCATGCCATCGTGCACATCGATGGTGCCAGGCTGGTGCCGAAGGACCGGATCCTTACAGGGGAGGCGAACCTGCCCGCCGATATGCCCCTCTACGTGTACTGCAAATCCGGCGGCCGTTCGGCGGAGGTGGTCCGCCATCTGCTCGTACAGGGGTATGGCAGCGTCTACAGCGTCGAAGGCGGAATCCTTGAATGGGTGAGCGCCGTCGAGCCCGCAAAGCCTGTGTACTGAACCTGCCGGCACCGCTGGCTCGCGGCCGGGCCTATCCAGTGCCCGTGGCGCGTGCGTCCCCCGGGGAGGCTGGACGCACGCGTTCTTCATCGGCGGTCCCCGGACGTCCGGAGGTCAGGTCGACGTCAATCCCGTACAGCGCTTCCAGTGCGGCCGCATAATCGTCGTGCCGGCCCTCAGCCGCCAGTTCCCGGGCCCTGACGGTTGGGGTGTGCAGGAGTTGGCGGACCATCCGGCGGAGCGCGAATTCGACCTCTTCTGCCGCCGCCGTGCACCCATGTTGGGCGCGCACGCGTTCCATTTCGGCATCGAGGACGTCCTGAGTGTGGCGCCGCAGGGCAACAATCGCAGCGTCCATGGCCCGCGTCGTGCGGTGTGCCTCGAACTCCCGGGCGGCCTGGTGCACCAGTTCGCTTGCCTGGCGCAGGGCATCGGCCTGCTCCTCCGGTGCGGCAAGACGAACCGATTCGAGCGTGATGAGTTCAACTCCGGGCAGTTCCGCAACCTGGGGATCGAAGTCGTGGCTGAGCGCAAGATCGACCACCACGAGCTGCTGCGCGGCCCCAGATCGCATCGCCGCGAGGTCCGCGGCCTCGATTCGCGTATCTGAACCGCTGCAGCCAATCAAGACCTCGGCCTGGCTGATCGCCGCAGCGAGGCCGTCAGCGCTGAGTGCCGTACCGCCGCGAGTCGCCGTGAAAGCTTCAGCCCGTCCGGAGGAGGAGAACACCGAAATGTCGGTACACCCCTTGTCCTTCAGCAGCGCCATGGTCGCCCCGGCATAGGCCCCAGTGCCGAATAGTACGACTGGCCGGTTGGGCCAGTGCGGCTGGAGGGCAACATCGGCAACGAGCTCCAGCGCCACCGAAACGATTGACCGTCCGCGGCTGCCGAGAACAGTCTGGGCGCCCACGTCCTTAGCGGTGCGCGACGCTGCCTGAAACAGGCGGACCAATTCTCCGCTGGCGGTTCCGTTGGCCTGCGCCTCGATGAGCGCCCGGCGCACCTGACCGGCGATTTCGCGTTCACCGACCACCGCCGAATCGAGCCCGGCGCCGACCGCGAAAAGGTGGCGGACGACGTCGTCCCCCGTGTGCGTGGCAAAGGCTGCGGACACGGCCGCTTCGGTGAGTCCGGAGAGCGCGCCGATCGTGGACACCAGTGCTGAACGAGCCGCTTCGAGATCCTGCTCCGAGCGTGCCTCGCAGTAGATTTCGAAACGGTTACAGGTGGCCAGCATGACCGTTCCGGCGACAACGTTGCTGTCCGCGCGCATGGCGGAAGGGACCTGGGGTGCCCCGACACTGAGACGGGCAACGGTTTCCAGGTCCACGTTCGAATGTGTCGCCACGAGGGAAAATAGAACCACAGCAGGGCTATCATACCGAGAAGCCGGATCCGCCCGGTAATAGGTTGGCCTTACCGCGCAGGCCTGGCCAGGCAGGTTTCCCGGCGGCATGCCCGCGGCGGCGCCGGGAAATCCGGGCAGGGTGCCCGCGCACCCGCTCCCCGCCCCCGGACTGTGATACTGGTCCCACCGGTTGCGCTTTCGCATGGGTTCCTCCGTCCGTCTTGCAAAACCGACTTATTCTGCCCCTGAGCGTAGGGATCGTCCCCTGTGAAAAGCTGTGGTTAACCATCCGCGCGGATCTTCGGCAGAATCAGGGTATGAACCTTGGACCATCCCACCCGCTCGTGGACGGCCGTACCTCGAGATCAGCGCTCATTTCGGCCTATCGGGGCCAAGCCCCACATCGGCGTCCGGTCTGGTTCATGCGCCAGGCTGGCCGCTCCCTGCCCGAGTACCGGGCGCTGCGGGAAGGTACCGCGATGCTCGAAGCGTGTCTCGACCCGGCGATGGCCGCGGAGATCACGATGCAACCCGTACGTCGCCACGACGTCGACGCCGCGATTTTCTTTTCTGACATCGTCATACCGCTCAAGCTCGCAGGCGTGGACGTCGACATTGTGCCGGGGATCGGTCCCGTGCTCGGACGGCCCATTCGCACCGCCGCGGATGTTGCGGCGCTTCCCGTCCTGACCGACGCTGCGCTCGAACCGATCAGGGAGGCTGTGCGCAGGGCCGTGGCTGAACTCGGACCCACACCGCTTATCGGATTTGCTGGAGCACCATTCACCCTTGCGGCCTACATGGTCGAGGGCAAACCGTCGCGGGACCATCTCGGTCCGCGCACTATGATGCATGCCGATCCCGAAACCTGGAGTGCGCTCACCGCCTGGGCTGCTGATGCCTCGGGCCGCTTCCTGCGCGCTCAGCTGGAAGCCGGGGCGAGTGCCGCCCAGCTCTTCGACTCCTGGGCCGGGTCCCTCGGCCTGGCTGACTATGTGCGCCACGTCGCACCGGCGTCGTCGTTGGCCCTGGACCACGTGCGCGGTCTCGGCGCACCTCTGATCCACTTCGGCACCGGGACTTCGGAACTGCTGGCGGCCATGTATGAGGTTGGCGTGGATGTGATCGGCGTGGACTACCGGCTTCCGCTCGATGAAGCGAACCGGCGGCTCGGCGGGCGGGTTCCGCTGCAGGGAAATATTGATCCGGCCTTGCTCACCGCACCGTGGCCGGTGCTTGAACGCCATGTGCGCCAGGTGCTCACCGCCGGCCAGACGGCACCTGGGCATGTGGTCAACCTTGGCCACGGCGTACCTCCGGAGGTCGATCCAGAAGTACTCACGCGCGTGGTGCAGCTGATCCACTCGGTGGAGCCCTAGCCGTGGCGCAGCGAGACGGCGCACGCGCCGTGGTGGTCGGTGGCGGCATGGCAGGTCTCGTGGCCGCTCGGACGCTCGCGGCGCGCGGGCTGCAGGTCACGCTGCTGGAGCGTTCGGGTGCATGCGGCGGGAGCGTGCAGAGCCGTGAGCTGGGCGGCTTCCGGCTCGACAGCGGCGCAGAATCCTTCTCCACGCGCTCCGGGACTGTACCCGCACTGGCCGCCGACCTCGGGCTCGCCGACAGAATCGTCGCCCCGGAGGCAGGCGGGGCCTGGGTCCAGCTTCCGGGCAGGCAGCTGGCGAGGACGGCGCTGCGGCTTCCAGCAACAGGAATTTTTGGTATTCCGGCAGACCCGACCGACCCCGCGGTCGCCGCCGCCGTCGGCCGTTCCGGAGCCCTGCGCGCGTCGTTGGACCGGGTACTGCCGGTCGGCTCACTGGCCACCCGGCCCGGCGTGAGCCTGGGGGAGCTGGTCCGGACAAGAATGGGTCCGGGCGTTCTGGCGAAGCTGGTAGCCCCGGTGACCAATGGTGTCCTCTCGGCCAATCCTGAGGATCTCGACGCCGACGCCGTGGCGCCGGGATTGCGTGCGGCCGTGGCAAAGCACGGTTCCCTCGGTGCAGCGGTGAGCGCATTGCGCAACGCTGCCCCTGCCGGGTCGGCGGTGGGCGGACTGCGCGGCGGCATGGCGCTGCTNNGAATCGGCGGTGCGGGTGGACCTGGGCGCACACGGCTGGACCACGGAAACCGAACACTCAACGTTGCGGCGCGGACTCGATTCCGCCGGTCTGCTCGTGGCGACCGACGGGCCTGCCGCCATTGACCTGCTGCAGCAGGTGTTTCCGGCGCTGGCGGATGAACGCCCCGCGGAGGGTCCAGGGGTGGCATTGGTAACCCTGCTGGTCGACGTCCCCGAACTCGACGCGAGCCCGCGGGGGACCGGGGTGCTGGTGGCCAACGGCGTGGCTGGCGTGGAGGCGAAGGCCCTGACCCACGCAACCGCCAAATGGGCCTGGCTCCGGGAGGAGACCGGCCCCGGATGCCACATTCTCCGCCTCTCCTACGGGCGGGCCGGTGACACATCCAGCGCAACAGGGCCGGGCACCTCGGATGCGCGTTTGTTCCGGCATGCGCTGCGCGACGCCTCTGCCCTACTGGGGGTTCCGGTGGCCGCCGCCGATGTGCTCGACTGGGACGTTGTCCGGTGGACCGGCACGTTGCCGCATGCGGCTGTGGGCCACAGCGAGCGGGTGAAGCGGATCCGGGAGGTGATCGCCGCAGCGCCCGGACTTGAGGTGACAGGAGCCTGGCTGGCGGGAACAGGCCTGGTCTCGGTCATTGACGATGCCCGGGAACGGGCGACGGCGCTGGCTGAGAGGATGGGCTGCCCACCCATCGCCTAGGCTTGGGTACGCAGCAGCTTTGCTTTACTTCTACAAACTGTAGAAGAATGTGGTGACGGGATCGATTCGGGGCAAGGAGCGCAACTTATGGGTGAGCTACACGGCAATGGAAAAGCGCCGGAAAATCAGGCGGATACTCCTGGGGCGGGTACAGCGACAGGCAGCGGCGAGCTGTTCTTCACGCTCTGGACGGTTTTCAAGCGCGCGGCAGCCGCCCCGGCGCTGGACAGCCCGGTGCAGGACAGCCCGGTGCTCGAGGATGTCCTTGCCATGCTTCCCGGCGCCGGTGTGGTTCTGCGGGGTTTCTACGATGTCTCCGCGATGCGCGCAGATGCCGATGTCATGCTCTGGCTGCACGGCCCGCGCGCCGAGGATCTGCAGGAGGCGGTGCGCAGCATCCGGCGCACGGCGGAGTTCGCCGGAGCCGCCATCGTCTGGTCCGCGATGGGTGTGCACCGCGACGCCGAGTTCTCCAAGAGCCACACTCCGGCTTTCTCCCGGGGCGTGGCGCCCTCCACCTGGGTGTGCGTGTATCCGTTTGTCCGCTCCTACGACTGGTATATCCTCCCGGATGAGGAGCGCCGGGCGATGCTGTACGACCACGGCATGAAGGGACGTGAATTCCCGCAGGTCATTTCCAACACTGTGTCCTCCTTCGCGCTGGGGGACTGGGAGTGGATCCTGGCACTGGAGGCTCCCGAACTGGTGGACCTCGTGGACCTGATGCGGTACCTGCGCGAAACCGAGGCCCGCAGGCATGTCCGGGAGGAAGTGCCGTTTTATACCGGACGGAGGATCGGCGCCGCCGAGGTCGCCGAGGTGCTGCGATGACCGGCCAGACCTTCAACCCGCTTGATGGGGTCGACGAGGATGGGCGGATGGCGCCCAAAGACTACGACGCCGTCGTCCTTGCATCCTTCGGCGGGCCAGAGGGGCAGGAGGATGTGATTCCGTTCCTGCGCAACGTCACCCGCGGCCGCGGCATCCCACGGGAGCGGCTCGCCGAGGTGGGCGAGCACTACGTCGCGTTCGGGGGACGCAGCCCGATCAACGACCAGAACCGGGCGCTGCTCGCGGCGCTGCGCGCGGAGCTCGACCGTCGCGGCGTCGACCTGCCGGTGTACTGGGGCAACCGGAACTGGGCCCCCTACCTGGTCGACGCGCTGCGTCAGGCCCACCAGGACGGCGCCCGCCGGGTGCTCATGATCACCACCAGCGCGTACGCGTCCTACTCCGGCTGCCGGCAGTACCGGGAGGACGTCGCCCGGGCCCTCACCGCGCTCGCCGGTGAGGGCCGCACGATGCGGGTGGACAAGCTGCGGCACTACTTCAACCACCCGGGGTTCGTCGCCGCCAACGTGGACCGGGTCGAGGCCGCCGTCCGACGCCTCACCGAGCGGGTGGACGCCGACGACCTGCGGCTGGTGCTCGTCACCCACTCCGTCCCCGAGGCCATGGCAGACACCGCAGGACCTGCCGGCGGGGCCTACGTCGCCCAGCACGAGGACGTCGCCGCGACGGTCGCCGCCGAGGTCTCGGCCCGGGTCGGCCGGGACCTGCCGTGGACGCTCGTCTACTGCTCACGCTCCGGGCCGCCGACGCAGCCGTGGCTCGAGCCGGACGT
>DGBL01000126.1 GCA_002384315.1 Micrococcaceae bacterium UBA4005
CCGAACGAATCCATCGACACTCCGGAGCTCGCGCGGGCTGCCGGCTCCGTCCTGCGGATCGCGGGCACTGCGTTCCAATGCGGCCAGAACCAGACAGGTTCCGGATTTGTTGTCGCGGACGGGCGCGTCATCACTAACGCCCATGTGGTCGCTGGTGTCAACGAACCAGTGGTTGAAGTTCCCGGCGCCGGCGCGCGCCCCGGACGGGTGGTTCACTTCGACCCGGTGCGCGATATCGCCGTCCTCGCCGTCGATGGACTTGATAGGCCTGTGCTGCCGCTGGGCATCAAGCTAAAGAACGGGACGACGGCGGCGTTCGCCGGCTACCCGGCGGGCGGCCCGTACCGCATTCAGCCCGCAAGCATCCAAAGCTATTCGCCGGTGCTTGTCCAGAACATCTACGGCGCGGACCCGACTCCGCTGCAGGTCTACAGCATGGCTGCGAACGTCCAGCAGGGAAATTCCGGCGGACCGCTGCTGGACCTGCGCGGACGGGTTGCCGGCGTCGTGTTCGCCAAGTCGACCTCGAACGCTCCGATCGGCTACGCACTATCCCTCGAGGAGCTCCGGCCCATCGCGGAGGCCGCGGGCGGGTATACCGATACCGTCTCTGCGGGACAGTGCACGCGCAAATAGGAAGACAACTCGGCGCAGGCGCTGGCCAGCTCCGNNGCCACGGAGCCTGGAAGAAAGTTAGGCTCGTCACACAGTGCGGGGGTTCTGCTTCCGTGCCGGTGCGGACACAACGTGGTGTCCGGTCATGATCACTCGTTATCAGGAGTTTGAAATGTTCACTAGCGCCAGAGCCATGCCCAGTCTGCGTCCCACAAGGAAACGTGCTGCGCTCACGGCAGGATTTTCGATAGCTGCTCTCTTGCTCAGCGGTTGCGTCCAAAGCGAACGGGAGGACAACGCCGGGGCGGACGGCGATGTGGACTCAACTTTCGTCTTCGCCGCGTCCTCTGATCCGAAATCCCTCGATCCCGCTTTCGCGAGCGACGGCGAATCCTTCCGCGTGAGCCGCCAGATCTTTGAGGGGCTCGTCGGAGTCGAACCTGGCACTGCGGACCCAGCACCGCTGCTCGCCGAATCATGGGAAACCTCCGAGGACGGACTGTCCACCACGTTCGCGCTGAAGGAGGGAGTGACCTTCCACGACGGCACGGAGTTCAATGCCGACGCCGTGTGCTTCAATTTTGACCGCTGGTACA
Source organism: Micrococcaceae bacterium UBA4005 (assembly GCA_002384315.1). GTDB lineage: Bacteria > Actinomycetota > Actinomycetes > Actinomycetales > Micrococcaceae > Arthrobacter_D. The sequence continues at coordinate 1,212 of DGBL01000126.1, forward strand.
ACTGGACCGGGATCCAGCAAGCCGAAACGGTCTCCTACTACTACAACGCCCTGTTCCGTGGGTTCGCGGACAGCGCCGAGAACGCGGTCTACAAATCGTGCGAGGCGACCAGCCCCACGGAAGTGACCATTAACCTGGCCAAGCCTTTCGCCGGATTCATCGCTGCGCTCTCGCTGCCGGCCTTCGCGATGCAGAGCCCCACCGCGTTGGAGAAATTCAGCGCTGACGACATTTCGGGGACCGAAGAGTCACCGACCTTGAGCGAGTACGCCACCGGCAACCCGGTAGGCACCGGACCGTTCACCTTCGACTCGTGGGATGTAGGCCAGCAACTCGAGCTGTCGATCTACGACGGCTACTGGGGCGAAAAGGGGCAGATCACCAAAACAATCTTCCGGATCATCGATGACCCGCAAGCCCGCAGGCAGGCCCTGCAGGCGGGAACCATTGACGGCTACGACCTCGTCGCTCCGGCGGACACGCTTGCCCTGGAAGAGGAAGGGTTCCTGGTGGTCCCACGGGACCCATTCACCATCCTGTACCTGGGCATTAACCACAAGGTCAAGGAACTCAGCGACCCGCTGGTCCGTCAGGCCATCGCGCACGCCATCAACAAGGAGGATCTGATCAATCAGACGCTTCCCGAAGGGACGAAGGTAGCCACACAATTCATTCCCGACGTGGTCGAGGGATACAACGAGGACGTGACCACCTATGACTTCGACCCGGAACGGGCCAAGGAACTGTTGGCTGAGGCTGGCTACCCGGACGGGTTCGAGGTGCAGTTCAACTATCCCACCGGAGTATCCCGGCCCTACATGCCCACACCGGAGCAGGTTTTCACGAATATCTCAGCACAGCTGGCCGATGTCGGCATCACGGTGAAACCGTCCCCCGACGCCTGGTCCCCTGACTACCTCGACCAGATTCAGGGTTCCGAGGACCACGGGCTTCACCTGCTCGGATGGACCGGGGACTACAACGACACCGACAATTTCGTCGGCGTCTTCTTCGGCCAGGAGAAGCCCGAATTCGGCTTCGACAACCCCGAACTCTTCGCTGCGCTGGACGAAGCCCGCGGTATGAATGACCGTGCGGAGCAGACCGAGAAATACAAGGAGATTAACGAGATGATCGCCGAGTTCAACCCGGCCATCCCGCTGGCGCACCCGGCGCCATCGCTCGCGTTCGCCCCGCGTGTGACCTCCTACCCGGCTAGCCCAGTCAACGACGAGGTCTTCACCGGAATAGAGCTCAGCGAGTAGAGTCCCTGCGCTGGGGATCCAGCCCGCACAGGCGGGGTCCCCAGCGCAGGAGCCTGTCGCCGCTGCTCAACCGCGAGAGGACGTTTTGCTAACTGTCATCGGAAAACGGATCGCGCTGCTGATCCCTACCTTGTTCGGTCTGTCCATCCTGTTGTTTTTGTGGGTCCGGAACCTGCCCGGCGGCCCCGCCACTGCCCTTCTCGGGGAGAAGGCCACCCCGGAAGCGGTGGCGCGGGTCAATGAGCTTTACGGCTTCAACGAACCGATACTGGCCCAGTACCTGACCTACATGGGCAAACTGCTCCAGGGGAACTTCGGGGTATCCATCAACACCGGCCGGCCCGTGATCGAAGAATTCGCCACCCGCTTCCCGGCGACCATCGAACTGACCGTCGTCGCCTTGATTTTCGCCATCGGAATCGGTGTCCCGCTGGGTTATGTGGCGGCCCGGCACTACGGACGGGCGCTGGACCACAGCTCAGTGGTGCTGAGCCTGCTGGGCATCACCGTCCCGGTCTTCTTCTTGGCGTTCATCTTCAAATATCTGTTCGCCATCAAATGGCCCATCCTCCCGCCTGATGGGCGCCAGAATCCGCGCATTGACGCCACGCACGTGACGGATTTCTATGTACTCGATGGCCTGTTGACCTCTGAATGGGATGCCGCGTGGGATGCGTTCCTCCACCTTCTGCTTCCGGGAATCGCGCTCGGGACCATCCCGTTGGCGATCATCGTGCGGATCACGCGCGCCTCCGTGCTCGAGGTGCAAAACGCGGACTACGTGCGCACGGCCCGGGCGAAAGGCCTGCACGAGCGGACGATCCGCAACCGCTTCATCCTGCGCAACGCGATGCTTCCGGTCGTGACGACCATCGGTCTGCAGCTCGGGCTGCTGATCTCTGGTGCAGTGCTCACGGAGACAGTGTTCGCGTTCAACGGCATCGGACGGTTCCTGCGGGATGCGATCTTCGGGCTGGACTACCCCGTCCTGCAGGGCTTCATCATTTTCATAGCGGTTCTCTACGCCTTCATCAACCTACTAGTTGATATTTCGTACAGCATCATCGACCCAAGGGTGCGCATCCAATGAGCACAACACTTCCGCCGTTGCCGGAGGGGCCGGCAGCA
>DGBL01000081.1 GCA_002384315.1 Micrococcaceae bacterium UBA4005
CCCGGTGGACGCTGTTCGACACCTGGGAGTTCGTCCCGGCACCGCTGCCCACCGTGAGCGTCTCCGCGATCAACGTGGCCGAAGCGGCCCTCAATGGCAGCCGGATCGCCCTTCCCGGAGGCCAAAACGTGTTCAGCACGTTCTACCCCGTGGAACTCGAGGCTCATTACACCAGCGAATACTTCTCCGCCCCAGCCACCACGCTGCCGGTGACCAGCGTAAAGCCCGGGGGGACCATCAGCCTCAAAACAGAGGCGACGACGGCGCTGGTGGAAGCCGTTGACTCTCAGCTCCGGACATTCCTGGACGACTGCGCGAAGCAGACGGTCTTCCAGCCGACCAACTGTCCCTTCCATTTCCAGACCGAGCAGCGGCTCGCCGGAGACATCAGCTGGTCCATTGCCGCCTACCCTGAGGTGCGGATCGCGCCGAACAACGGGGAATGGGTCATGGCTCCGTTGGCTGGCACGGCAACCCTGAAAACCAAACTGCAGGATCTGTTCACCGGAGCCGTCCAACCTGTCACCGTAGACCAGGATTTCGGTTTCACCGCCCGGCTACGGGTGGACGAATCCACCGTGACTGTCACCCCCGTTGTGGATTACTGACCGCGTCGGACCAGCGTCGGATCAGTTCACACCGCGAAGGTCGAGCTGGAGTGATGTCTCGCCGTCGTCCACCAGCAGGATAGGAATGCCCCAGTCCTGCTGATACAGGTGGCAGGCCGCATGGAGCGGGATCTCCCCGCCCGGCTCACCGTCGCAGGCCGCTGCGCGTGCGGTGATGTGCAGTACTCCCGCACCGACAGCCGGGTCGAGGACGAGTTCCCGGGTCAATCCGAGCGATGTCCCTGCCCCGGAGCGGATCAGCGCTTCCGGGGAAGCGGAAATCTTCAGCTGGGTCGGGTCTCCCCACCGGTCATCAAGTTTCTGCCCAGACGGCGCACTGAAGCGCACCTCGAGGGCCAGTGGACCTGCTCCGACGTGGGTCGCCGGCCGATGGGATTGCGCTGCGCCCTCGTCCACCGACAGTGCCTCCCGCGGGATCGGCAGTCGCACCAGCTGGTGCCGGTTGGCTTCCACCACGATCAACAGCGGATCTGCCCCACCAGCCACGGGACCCAGATCCACCAGCACGTCCGAGGGTTCGGCAAGCCCGCGGGCCAGGGTGGTGACCGCACCGGTGGCAGGATCGTACCGGCGCACGGCCCCGTTGTAGGTATCCGCCACAGCCAGCGACCCATCCGGCAACGCCGTGACGCCCAGCGGGTGCTGGAAGCGTGCCAGCTCACCCGGTCCGTCGCGGAAGCCGAAGTCGAACAACCCGACTCCCACCGCGGTACGCACACGCACCTTGGCGCTCGCTCCGCTCCCCTCGACCGTGACACAGCGCAATGCCGACGTCTCGGAATCGGCGACCCAAATGCTTCCCGCGGCGTCCTCTGCCAGGCCGGAGGGCTGGGCGAACCAGGCCGCATCCCCTTCGCCGTCGAGCAGGCCTTCCAGACCTGTTCCGGCGAGGATGTCGACCGTCCCTGTGACCGGGTCGAAGCTGAACAGCTGATGGGTTCCGGCCATAGCCACCACCACTCGCCCGAGCGCGGTGGAGTACAGCACATCCCACGGCGAAGAGAGCGAGGTCTCCAACGCAGCACTGTCCAGGTGCGGATCCACTCCGGCCGTGCGGGCCCGCACCTGCTCCTGAACTGCGGCTGGCGCGGGTTCGCGGGGCTCTTCGAGAGCCTCCGGTGCCGCCTTGGTGTGGTTTCCGGCGTCGAGCAGGCGCTGGGTGCCGTTTCCAGCCAGGGTGCGCACCTCGCCTGTGGTCAGGTTGACCCCGCGCAGCCGGTGATTAACGGAGTCGGCGACGACGACGTCGTACCCCACTGCCTGCGCCACCGACGCTGGCAGAAGGGCCAGGCCCTGGGGCTCGTTGAATTGAGCTTCCGCAGACCCGCCGTCGGCGAATCCTTTCGTTCCTGAACCGATGACCCGGCGCACGGTAACCAGATCGGCGTCCAGTTCAACCAGCCGATGGTGGCCGGTGTCGCCCACCAGGAAAGTCCCGCTCGCCGGCAGGGCCAGCAGCTTGCCCGGAAATTTGAGGTTACCCGCCGTGCTGGGGGCGGGAACGTACGGGCCGGTGCCGCGGTGCAGCGTGCCTTTGGCCTCGTGTTCGTCGATCAGTTCGCGCACCAGCGACTCAAGGCCCGCCGCGTGGCCTTCGCCGGAAAGGTTGGCCACGATGTAGCCCTCCGGGTCCACGACCACCAGGGTTGGCCAGGCCCGGGCGGTATAGGCCTTCCAGGTGGTGAGCTCCGGATCGTCGAGGACNNATACAGCAGAACGTCCAGAAGTCGAGAATGATGATCTTTCCGCGCAGGCCAGCCAAGTCCAGCTGGCGACCACCGGTATTGAGCCAGTTCCGCCCGGCGAGCTCTGAGGCGCGGACCCGGTATCCGGTCCGCAGTGATGCGTCGGTCATTCGTTTTCTCCTGCTGGTGGGGGTAGCCGTCGTCCCGGAGGTTCGGTCCGCCGGTCCCGTTCCGCCAGATCGGCGAACATAGTGTTGTAAGCGGTGAGGTCGGCATCGTTATTCCTGTCTGCCGCGCGATCCTTGCGCCTGCTTTCGCGCGAGTCGGTCCGCGACCACATGACGGCCACGCCGATCGCCAGCAGGAGTGTCGGTATTTCCCCGATCCCCCAAGTGAAGGCCCCGCCCAGCTGCTGGTCCTCCAGCGCCGGGACGCCCCAAGCACGGCCCATGCTTCCAAACCAGGACGCCTGTAGCAGCGAGGTGGATCCCATGAGCACCACGCCGAAGAAGGCGTGGAAGGCCATTGTTGCGAACAGCAGCAGGATCCGCAGCGGGAACGGAGCCCTGCGCGGCACCGGGTCGGAGCCGATCATGGTCAGTACGAAAATATAGCCGGTGAGCAGGAAGTGGGTGATCATCAACTCGTGGCCCACATGGTTCCGCAGCGCAAATCCGAAGAGCGGCGAATAGTAGAAGATCACAATGGATCCAGCAAAGTTAGCCGCAGCAAAGAGAGGGTGGGTAACCAACTGAGAGAAACGCGAGTGGACGAGCACCAGGATCCATTCGCGGATGCCGCGGCTGCCGTCACCACGCGCCGTGAGCGCCCGCAATGCCAGGGTCACCGGCGCTCCGAGGACCAGGAACAGCGGCACCACCATGGTCAGCGCCATGTGGTCCACCATGTGCGCGCTGAACAGGACCGTGCCATAAATGGCCGGAGCGCCGGATGTGAAATAGGTCAGCAGGAGCAGGCCAAGCATCCAACAAATCAGCCGGAGCGCGGACCACCGATCTCCGCGCCGGCTCAGCTTGCGCATACCGAGCACATAGGCCGCGCCGAGGCCGAGCGCAACCGCGATCCACAGCCAGTCAGGACGCCATTCGGTCAGCCAGCGCAGCGGCGTCGGTTCAGCCGGCAGCTCATAGCCGGTGAGGATGCGCGCAGGCGAAGCGTCCGGCGCCAGCTCCTCCTCGCTGGGCGGGGCGGTGCGTCCGAGCGCCGTCGCGAGGCCGAATACTGCCGCGATGATAAACAGCTCCACGGTAATGAGCTGCCAGAGAACCCTGCGCGCGCTCAGCCGCGCTGCCGCGGAAAACCCTCCTCCGGCCATCTGCGGAATTATCCACTGGCGGTGCATCCAGCCGATACCCCCCAGCAGCAGCGTCAGGATGGCCTTGACGCTCACCAGCATGCCCCATGGCGAGGACAACTGGCTGATATCGGTGATGCGCAGGCTCGCATTGACCACACCGGAGAGGAAGACCAGCACCAACGCGAAGCCTGCCAGTGCGGAGAACCGTCTGAGCACGGCAACGGTGTGTTCCCCGAGCAGGCTGCCGACGACTGCGAGCACCACGATTCCGCCAACCCACAGACTCACGCCGACCAGGTGGAGCGCGATCGAATTCACGGCCGCATTGTGATCGTCTCCGGTGGACGAGTGGCCCACCAGTGCGGCCGGCAGCAAGCCCACTCCCGCGATGACGGCGGCCAGTCCCACCATGCCTGCGGAGCGGGCCCCGAAGGCGAGCGC
>DGBL01000107.1 GCA_002384315.1 Micrococcaceae bacterium UBA4005
GCCACAGTGGCTCCGTCGGTGAGTCCGGCCGCATTTCCGGCCGTGACCCGGCCATGGGCGCGGAACGGAGTGCGCAAGTGTGCGAGGTCTCCGACCGTGGTGCCGGGCCGGGGAGGTTCATCCGTACTGTGCAGCCGCCACCCGCGCCCGGGCTGGCGGCCCGCCACTGGAACCACATCGGGCCGGATATGGTCCTGTGCGTTTGCCTGGGCTAGCAGCCGCTGGCTGCGCACCGCATAAGCATCCGCGCGGTCCTTGGTGATGGCGGGAAATCTGTCATGCAGGTTCTCCGCCGTGTTTCCCATATTCAATGCTTCTGGATCGACCAGGCGTTCGGAGACAAAACGCGGATTGGGGTCTGTCCCGGAACCCATCGGATGATTCCCCATATGTTCGACGCCGCCCGCGAGGACAAAATCGTAGGCACCGAACGCGATACCTGCGGCCGTGGTGGTCACGGCGGTGAGGGCACCGGCGCACATGCGGTCAATCGCGAAGCCCGGAACGCTGCGGGGCAGTCCTGCCAGCAGCGCGGCGGTGCGCCCGATGGTCAGCCCCTGGTCGCCGGTCTGCGTTGTGGCAGCAATGGCGACCTCGTCAATCCGGCTGGCCGGCAGCGACGGATTCCGGCGTAGCAGGGCTCGAATGCATTTCACCACGAGATCATCGGCGCGGGTCCCGGCGTGGATGCCGTGCTCGCCGGCTCGTCCAAAGGGGGTGCGCACGCCGTCGACGAAGACGACATCCCGAACCGGTCGGGCGGACCTGGCCGATGGACATGGATTCTCCGCTGCGTTCACTGTCGGTCTCCTCGTTGAGATGTGCTTCCAGCGCAATGTTACTTATGAGTAACATGCTTCGCAAAATGTCCCTTCGGGCCTAGCCGGTGGGACTCTCTTCACTCGGCGAGATCCGCGGGGTGGACTCGGCTGTTGCCTTGGCCGGCAGCGGTTCAGGATCGAGGAAGGCAACGGTGAGAATCGCCGATACCTGTGCGATTTGCCATGGGCGCGCTCCCAGCTGGGTCAGTTCCCTGGTGATGTTTTCCGGGGTTATCTCAACGGGAGGTTTCCACGCAATTCTGCGGAGGTAGTCAGGTGTGAGCAGGTTTTCCACCGGCATGTTGAGCGCGTCAGCGCGCTGGGCAATCCGGGGCCGGGCGGTGAGCAGCCGTGCGGCCGCAGCTGGATCCTTTTCGGCCCACGTACGCGGTGGGGGTGGGGCATTGGTGGGCACCTGCGGCACGGGAAGATCAGTAGACCGTTGGCCCTCGGCGATGCAGCGCAGCCACCGTGGAGCTTCTTTTTGTGCGGCCCGGCCGTAGAAGCCCTTGATACCCAGCAGCTCCGGAACGGTGGCGGGGAGCGCTTTTGCGGCTGCGACGATCGCGGCATCGGGTATCAGCCGCCCGGGCGCCACGTCGCGCCGTTGTGCCAGGTCTTCGCGCTCGTACCATAGCTGGCGTACCACGGCGAGCTGGCGCCGGTCCCGGATCTGGTGTAGTCCGGAGGTCCTGCGCCAGGGATCGGCCTTCGGTTCGGCCAGCGGGCTGGTGCGCACGTGTTCGAATTCCTGGGCAGCGATTTCCATCTTGCCCTGCTGTTCCAATAGGTCGCCCAGCTTCGCCCGAAGTTCGGCCAGTACCTCCACATCCAAGGCCGCGTAGCGCAGCCATGGCTCAGGCAGTGGACGGGTCGACCAGTCTGCAGCCGAATGCTCCTTGGCCAGCGTGAACCCCAGTTGTGATTCGATGACGGCGGCGAGTCCTACCCGCGGCAATCCCGCAAGTCGCGCTGCCAGCTCCGTATCGAAAAGCCGGTCAGGCCACATGCCTTGTTCGGCAAGGCAGGGCAGGTCCTGGCTAGCCGCATGCAGGATCCACTCCACCCCGGCAAGGGCTTCATCGATGATCTTCAGGTCCGGGAAGGGTTCGGGGTCGATCAGCCAGGTTCCGGCACCTTCGCGGCGGATCTGCACGAGGAACGCACGCTGGCCGTACCGAAAGCCGGAAGCCCGTTCCGCGTCCACCGCGGCGGGACCGCAGCCGCCAGCAAGGGCAGCTGCGGCCCGCTCCAAGCCGGCTGGGGTATTGATCACCAGTGGCACACCGTCTTGCGGCTCGGTGAGCGGTACGAGTATTTTTTCCGACGCCAACACGTCCTGTGCAGGACTATTTTCGGGGGTGATCGCGGGACTATGTGCGGGCTCGGCGTCCGCTGCATCGTCAAAAAGGTGGGAGCTCATAGTTGTTCAAGTCTATCTGGCCGCCGCTGGAAGCTCCCGCGGGAGGAGAGCATTGGGCAGATTGGGAGGTCAGGTGCGGCGGTGGGGTAGGGGCAGCACGCCTGCGGGCAGGGGTGGTAGGCCCGCAAAAGTACAGACCATATCCGACCACGCCTCGAGGTGTTCACGCACGAATTCATTCGCTGGTGTCCAGGACGCACGCAACTCGATGTCGATGGTGTCCTCCCGCTCCTCCAGGCTTCCGTAGCTTTCCGAGAGAATCCTGGTCGCAGTGCCCCCTGCGTTGTGGTGGACAGCGTCGTGGGTCTCCAGTGCTTCCACAAGCCAGGTCCAGGCGACCGAACCGAGCAGCGCATCATTGCCCATCTCTGCATCGAGCCGGGCGCGGATATACGTGACGATGCGGAAATTTCCGTCCCAGACCGGCGAACCGGCCGGGTCGAAGAGCAGGATGAACCGCCCGGTGGCCAGTTCCTCAGCCTGTGGGCGGTCGAAGGCCATGGCAGCTGGTCCGTGGGCAGGTTCCCGTCGGTCCAGCGCGGCTTGGAAGACTTCGGCTCCTAGGGCCACTGCGTAGGGAGCAAGCCTAGCTGGAGCCGGAACTTCAGCCAGCTGCAGTTCGGGCCGGCAAGAGGCGGATCTGAGTGCCGAGAGGGCATCCCGGAAGCTGGGTGGCACCTGCACGGCCGCTGGACTGTTCACTGTCGCAGATTACTGCACCGACGCGGACTTTTTGCTTCAGGGCGCGCCGGATTTACTGTATCTTGACTCCGGCTTGACTCAGTGCCTAGCTGTGATCGAGTCCCTGACGGCGGCGCTCAAAGCATCGACGTCCGCGTCCGTGGTGTCGAAAGAACACATCCACCGCACCTCGCCGCTGGCATGGTCCCAGTCGTAGAAGGCGAAGCGCTCCCTGATCCTGTCCGCGACTCCGGGCGGCAGCACAGCGAACACCGCGTTCGCCTGTGGACGCTGGGTCAAAACGACCCCGTCAATATCCCCGACGGCGAGGGCAAGCCGGGCCGCCATCGTATTGGCCCGCTGCGCCGAACGGAGCCAGAGCCCGTCCTCAAGCAGTGCAATGAGCTGGGCCGAGACGAAACGCATTTTGGAGGCTAGTTGCATGTTCATTTTTCGCAGGTAAGCCAACCCGGTCGCGGCCGAAGGGTTCAGGACCACCACGCATTCCCCAAAGAGCAGGCCGTTCTTCGTCCCGCCGAAGGAGAGAATATCGACCCCGGCGTCCCTCGTGATCTCGCGCAGCGATAATCCGAGCGCCGCAGCGGCGTTGGCTAGCCGGGCGCCGTCCATGTGCAGGTACATATCCCTGCTGTGGCAATGTTCGGCGAGCGCATGGATTTCCTCGACGGTATAGAGCGTGCCCAGTTCCGTGGTCTGGGTAATGGAGACCGCGAGCGGCTGGGCTCGATGCTCGTTTCCCCAGCCCCAGGCTTCCTGGTCAACCAGGGCGGGGGTCAGCTTCCCATCCGGCGTCGCAACCGGAAGCAGTTTAATCCCTCCGATGCGTTCAGGAGCACCATTTTCGTCCACGTTGATGTGCGCGCTGGAAGCACAGATCACCGCTCCCCACCGGGGCACGACCGACTGTAGCGCCAAGACATTGGCACCTGTGCCGTTGAACACCGGGTAGACGGCGGTCTCCGCGCCGAAGTGTTCGACCATGAGTTCCTCCAGGCGACGGGTGTAGGCGTCGTCGCCGTAGGCGCCCTGGTGGCCCCCATTGGCTGCCGCGAGGGCACTGAGAACCTCCGGGTGGATACCCGAGTAGTTATCGGAGGCGAAGCCGCGCTGCTCGCGGTCGTGGAGAATCGGGAAGACCCGGGCTGGTGCGCTCACGTCCCTAGTATCCACTATTGGCCAGCCGGGCCGGCGGGATCTACGGCGCCAGCTTCGACAGGGCTGGTCACAGGGATCCGCCGGCCGTTGATGGCGCTGGCGTCACCGGCCAGCAGCACCAGAACGGCATGCGCAAGATCGCCCACATCGGTGTGGCCAGGGAACCTCCGTTCGGGCGCTGCAGTCCGCTCGTCGGCGCTGACGAGGGACTTGACAACCAGTATCGCTGCAGCAGCGGTCGGGCTGGTGCGCGAAAACTCCTCTGCAACCGCCTGGATCCAGGTTTCCGCCGAGGCCTTGACAGCACTGTAGGCGGCCGATGCCGCGAGCGGCGACTCTACGACGGAAGCCGAGACAATGACCACGCGCCCGCGGAGAGAAGCAATGAGCTGATCCTGAAAGGCGCGCGTGGTATTGAACAAGGTCCTGAAGATGGATCGGTGGAGGAATTCATAGTCTGCATCGGACTGTGCGCTGATTCCCTGCCCGCCACGCCATCCTCCCACCAGGTGGATCAGGGCGTCCGTTCCGCCATGCCGGGAATGTATGGTGCGGGCCAGCACCTGCACCGCCGTCGGGTCTGTTAGGTCGCAGCCGTAACGGTCCACCCGCGGATCGCTGGCGAATGCGTCCGCGAGGCGCTGTTCACTAGAGGAAACGGCGATGACCTTCGCACCAGCATCCGCCAGCTTGAGTACCGTGGCCCGGCCGGCGGCACTCGTCGCCCCCGCCACCACTACTGTCATCCCGTCCGCCGCCCGGAGTACGTCGCGAATGGTCTCCGGGCCAATAGGCTCTGTCATGGCGTTGATCCTCCCGTAATCCCCTCAGTCGATTCAATCACAGCCCTGAGCTTGGGCCCCAGCGCCTCAAAGAACATCGATAGGGGGAACTCGTCGTCGAGCACGGCGTCCGTGAGGTCCCGGGCTGGTCCTGTCCACGGCAATTCGGTAGGAGCCGAGGCCCAGCGGGAGGCAGGGTGCGGGCTTAGCGTCGCCGCGATAAATTGGTGGGCCGCGAGCCAGTGCGCAATCCGCGGACGGTCGATGGAGCGCCAGTACAGTTGATCGATTTCCGCCCCAAGGCGCACGACGACGTCGACCGCTGCCGTCCAGTCGATGCTCAGTCGGGTGTCGCGCCAGTGGAGAACCCCATGCTGGTGCATCCAGGCGAAGAGGAGCTGTCCGCCGAGCCCGTCATAGTTGCGGATACGGGTTCCGGTCAACGGAAACCTGAAAATCCGGTCGAAGATGATCGCGTACTGGACCAGGGCTGCGTGCCGGCGTGTGATCGCGGAGACCTGGTCATCCTGGGCCAGGAGCACCGCCTCCCTGAACGCAGTGAGATCGCAGCGCAGTTCCTCGAGCGCGTAGAGAAAATAGGGCATGCGTTGTTTGATCATGAATGGGTCGAAGGGCAGATCGCCACGCATATGGGTCCGGTCATGGATCAGGTCCCACATAACGAACGTTTCTTCCGCCACCCGCTGGTCCCCCAGGAGCGAGGCGGCCTCCGGGGGAGTTCAATGTGGGTAATCTCCGCGGCGGCGGTGACGACCCGCCGACAGCGTGCGGCTTCCCTGTCGGCGAAGATTGCACCCCAGGTGTACGGCAGTGCCTGGCGGACGGCGACGCTTTCCGGGAACAGCACCGCTGAGTTGGTGTCGTATCCGGCAGTAAAATCGAGGAACCGCAACGGCACAAACTGCGGATTGGAATATTGATCCGCTTCAAGTGCGGCGATGAATTCGCGCCAGATGACTTCGACCAATACGGCTTCGAGGTGTCGGTTGGTGCTGCCGTTCTGGGTATACATCGGGAAAAGTACCACATGCTGCGTACCGTGAATGCGTTGTTCTTGAGGTTGGAATGAGCGCAGCGAATCGAGGAAATCCGGTACCACGAAACCGCCCTGGCGCCAGCTGGCAAGGTCCTGGAGCACCGTCTTGTGGTAGCGCATCATGCGGCAGCAACCCTGAAAGCACCGGCAGGTGTGTCGAGAGCAGGTCCACGAGCACGCTGGCTTGCTCCTGGTGGCAGGCCTCAGTAGGCTAAGACACCCTTGCTCTGAGGGGTGTCTACGAGCCAGGCAGCAGTTTCATGGAGATCGAATTGATGCAGAAGCGCTGGTCGGTGGGTGTCGGGAAACCTTCTCCGGAGAAGACATGACCCAGATGGGAGTCACACCGGGAGCAGCGCACCTCAACCCGTTCGACGCCCATGGACCAGTCGCGCAGATAGCGTACGCGCTCCTCCGCTAGGGGAGCCCAGAAAGCTGGCCAGCCGCACTGGGAGTCAAACTTTTCCGCACTGGTGAAGAGTTCAACGCCGCAGGCGCGGCAGGCGAAAACACCGGAAACATCGGCGGAGTCGTATGCTCCGGAGTAAGGAGCCTCGGTCCCGGCTTCCCGCAGTACCCTGAATTCTTCGGCAGTGAGTTCACGCCGCCATTGCTCCTCGGCCTTGATGATCTCTGGTTGGTAATCCTCTGCGTGGCTCATAACTGATCCAACGCCTACGAGTCGCCAATAAATCCCGAGCCCGAGTACAAGTGGAGCACAGGAATGCCGAGCTTGGCCTGCGCCTTATTCGCCCAGTCTGTGTGAAACGTGTCAGCCAGCGCGTGCGGACGGGTGATGACGATCGCTTGGTCGGCGTCGGCTGCGGCCTCCACCAGCCGTGCCACTGCGTCCCCGGCGACCAACTGGCCGGTCATGGAGAGCCCGTGTCCGCGAGCCAGTTGCAAGGAGCTCTCCAGTGTTTTGTCATCGGACGCGGCGCCGGGTTGGGCGTGCTGCGCGGACGGGTCATCGCGCGCGTGGGTCGATTCAAACACCTTGAGGTGGCGCAGCAGGTCCTGTAACAGGGTTGTCCCACGCCCGCGTTGGAGGAGGAAAAGGAACTGGGCGCCCTCTTCGCCTTGAACTGCTACGAGGTTGCGCACATCGGCATCCTGCAGTGCTTCTTCGGCCAACACCACAATAGTTTGGGTCATGGTGCAACATTAGCGCTCATGCGCACATCTGTCCGGGCAAACTGAGGGGCCAGGGTGCGCTGGCGGGTGCTCTCCGGGAGCAGCAGTGGGGTGATGTGCAGGCACCCGAATCGACGCGGAGCACCCGATCGGGTGAGAATGTCCCTATGCCATCAGCTTTCCGTGCCGCCGCAGGTGAACCATTACTTCCAGTTCGCTGGGTGAGATGGGCTGCGCTCGGCGTTGGCCTAGGTGCTGCCGTAGCCTCGTCAGCGGCGGCAGCGACCTCCGCGCTGGGGGCGCACTTCGCCAGACAGGTCGTTATCCCGGCGCGGACGCGAGAGGAGAATCTGCAGATTCTTGCGGTGGTCAGCCGTGCGGGGGCGGAACAGGTGATCCTGCCGGCCAACGAGGACACCACGATTGACGGCACCTACAGTCTTTACTTTGACCAAGGCCGCGGCCATGCCCGCATTGGCGCAATCAGCTCCTATGTTCCGCGCGAAGGGACCGTCCAGCGCGAGATTGAGCACGTGTATTCAGGAGACATCCATCAGGCCACGCGCGGTTGGTGGAGTGGAAGTGTGTACGAACGGCCGTCGTCGTTGGGTTTCGCCGACGAACAGGTCGATGTTCCGGTCGCCGGCGGGTCCGCACCGGCCTGGCTTATCCGGGCCGAAGCGGACGCCGGCGTCTGGGCCGTCATGGTGCATGGGCGCGGGGCGCAGCGCAGTGAGTGTTTACGCGCCGTTCGCGCCGCCCGCAGCCTGGGAATGGCGTGCCTGATCGTCTCCTACCGCAACGACGGCGAGGCGCCGCAGGCGGTCGACGGCCGTTACGGGTTGGGGATGACCGAATGGCGCGACGTCGATGCGGCGCTGGACTATGCGGTAGCCCGCGGGGCTCGCGAGATTGTCCTGTTCGGCTGGTCGATGGGAGGCGCGATCGCGCTGCAGACCGCTGATCTCTCCCGCCACCGGCGGCGGATTTCGGCGCTCGTGCTTGACGGGCCGGTCGTCAACTGGGTTGAGGTGCTGGCCTACCATGCCGAGCTTAACCGGATTCCTGCACCTGCCGGGCGCCTGGGACAGTGGCTGCTGTCCAATTCCGTCGCCAAGCGCGTGACCGGGCTGGCCGCACCGCTGGATCTGAAGAGCATGGATTGGATCGCCCGGTCCGGACAGATCACGACGCCGACACTCATCCTCCATAGCGAGGATGACGAGTATGTGCCGGTCGGGCCCTCAGCCGAACTTGCAGAACTCAACCCGGAATTCGTCACGTTCGTGCGGTTCCACCGCGCGCGCCACACCAAGGAGTGGAACGTCGATCCGCGCCATTGGGACGAGTCGGTCACTAACTGGCTGGGCCGCGTCCTAGAGATGGCCCAGCCAGGCAACCGGGCTACGCGCTAGCTTCCCGGACCTTGCGTTTGATACGCCCGAGCATCGCTGTCATTCCACGCATGCGCAGGGGAGTGATCGCCCGGGTAAGGCCCAGCCTGTCTGGCATGTCGTCTGGAACCTCCAGCACTGCCCGGGCCGGTAAACCGTCGAGTCCCTCCAGCAGCACCCCGGCGAAACCACGGGTGGTTGGTGCCTCCGGGGGTGCGGAGAAAAACAGGCGCACGGTGCGCTCCTTATCATCCCCAAGTTCGAGGGTGAGAAACAGCGGACTTTGGCATTCAACCACCCGCTCCAGCAGTTCGGGGTGTTCGAGAAAGCGTTCCGGGAGCTCTGGCAGGCCCCGCGAAAAGTCGAGGAGAAGTTGTAGCCTGTCAGGCTCCTCCAGAGACTGGAAGTCCTCAACGATCTCTGCAAGCTGGTCCGGAAGTGCTGGGCTCGGCATTGAGCTCACGCTCCGATTCCTGGGACGCTCCCGGCCTGCTCGCCTTTAACGATCGGCACCCGAACCGCATTTCCCCATTCGGTCCAGGATCCGTCGTAGTTGCGCACGTTGGTGAACCCGAGCAGATAGGTAAGCACGAACCAGGTGTGGCTGGACCGTTCTCCAATCCGGCAGTAGGCGACCACCTCGTCGCCGTCCTTGAGCCCGGCTTCGCCGCGGTAAATGGCATCGAGCTCGGCGCGGATCCTGAAGGTTCCATCCTCAGCAGCGGCACGAGCCCACGGAACCGACGCTGCAGTGGGGATGTGGCCGCCGCGCAGCGCACCCTCCTCCGGGTAGGAGGGCATGTGGGTCCGGGCGCCGGTGTACTCTTCGGGGGACCGGACGTCGATCAGGGGTTTGCCGAAGTGGGCGAGGACATCACCCATATAGGCCCGGATGGGGGAGTCGACGCGCTCCACGACCGGGTAATCGCTTTGCGGGCGCGTGGACGGATCAGTGCTGAGTTCGCGTCCCTCGGCAATCCATTTGTCCCGCCCGCCATCGAGCAGCCGGACGTCTTCGTGCCCAAAGAGCGTGAAGACCCACAGAGCGTAAGCCGCCCACCAATTGCTCTTATCGCCATAGATGACCACGGTCGAATCGCGGGAGATTCCCTTCGCTGACATCAGGCTCGCGAAACCGGGACCGTCAATGTAGTCGCGCGTGACCTCGTCGTTAAGCTCCGTGTGCCAGTCCACTTTCACGGCGCCGGGGATGTGGCCGATTTCGTAGAGAAGCACGTCCTCGTCCGACTCCACCACGACAAGTCCGTCGGTGCCGAGATGTTCGGCGAGCCACTGGGTGGAGACGAGCCGTTCCGGGTGGGCGTACTCGGCAAACTTTTGCTGCGGGTCAGTCTCGACGGCCATCGGGTGCCCTTTCTGTAGGGGAGGGGTTGCTACTAGCGTAACCACCGTTGGACCTGATTGCTTCCGCGGGGACTGGTTCGCGTAACGTAATTGGTGGTCTGCCCTTTACGGCCGCCCTTCCACCCCTGACCGGCCGCCGTCGGCGAGAGAAAGCGGATTCACCCAGTGTCAGCAATCGAACATCTGGCCCAGCGCGTGCCGAGAGTGTCTGTGGAGGAACTCTTGGCCGGGTTCCATCCTTCCGCCCGCTTTGAGCAGGTCGCTTTCGAAACCTACCGCCCGGATCCGCAGCAGCCTTCGCAAGCCCGCGCGGTGAAGATCCTGCGCACCTTCGCGCAAGGGGTCAACCAGCCCGCACCCTCGAGGCTGAGCCGGATCTTCGGTTCCCAAAAAGTTGCACCCCGCGCTGGAATCTACCTCGACGGCGGCTTCGGTGTAGGCAAGACCCACCTGCTGGCCTCGTTATGGCACGCAGCGGGCGGACGGAAGGCGTTCGGGACTTTCGTGGAGTATACGAATCTGGTCGGTGCGCTGTCGTTTCGTAAGACGGTGGAGGTGCTCAGCAGCTACAGCCTCGTGTGCATCGACGAGTTCGAG
>DGBL01000193.1 GCA_002384315.1 Micrococcaceae bacterium UBA4005
GCTACGTCAACGAACATTTCACTCCAGTACCTGTCGGTGACCGCGGACGGTCCCGTCCACTTGGACGAGCACCTTTCGCGGGCCAAGTTCCAGGACCTCACCAAGGACCTGCTGGACCGCACCAAGAAGCCGTTCCAGGACGTCATTGCCGAAGCGGGCATCAAGGTCGCGGACATCGATCACATTGTCCTCGTCGGTGGGTCCACCCGGATGCCAGCCGTCTCCGAGCTGGTCAAGGAACTTGCTGGCGGCAAGGAGCCCAACAAGGGTGTCAACCCTGACGAGGTGGTAGCCGTTGGCGCCGCGCTCCAGGCTGGCGTGCTGAAGGGCGAGCGGAAGGACGTGCTGCTGATCGACGTCACCCCGCTGTCCCTCGGTATCGAGACCAAGGGCGGGATGATGACCAAGTTGATCGAGCGCAACACGGCCATCCCCACCAAGCGCAGCGAGACCTTTACGACGGCGGATGACAACCAGCCGTCGGTGGCTATCCAGGTTTTTCAGGGCGAGCGCGAGTTCACCCGAGACAACAAGCCGCTGGGCACCTTCGAGCTCACCGGAATCGCCCCGGCTCCCCGCGGCGTGCCCCAGGTCGAGGTGACCTTCGACATCGACGCAAACGGCATCGTCCACGTGTCCGCGAAGGACAAGGGCACCGGCACCGAGCAGTCCATGACCATCACGGGCGGTTCCTCCCTCTCCAAGGAGGACATCGACCGGATGGTCCGTGACGCCGAGGAGCACGCGGCGGAAGACAAGTTGCGCCGCGAGGCGGCCGACGTGCGCAACGGCGCCGAGCAGTTGGCCTATTCGGTGGACAAGCTCATTGCCGACAATGCCGAGAAGCTGCCTGAGGAGGTCAAGACTGAAGTCCAGGCCGACGTCGACGACCTCAAGAAAGCTCTCGAGCTGGACCCCAGCGACGACTCTGCAGTGCAGACCGTGAAGGCGGCTTTCGAGAAGTTGCAGGCTTCCCAGACCAAGCTGGGAGAAGCCATTTACGCCCAGGCCCAGCAGGATGCCACCGCGAACGGCGCTGCAGGCGAGGGCTCGGAGCCGGCCGCTGGCGACGACGAGGATATCGTTGACGCCGAGGTGGTCGACGAAGACGACACCAGCGAAAAGAAGTAATCATGGCGCACCACGGAAATGACGAAGAGCACCAGTCAGAGCCAGTGAGCTTCCGGGACAACCGGAAGATCGACCCTGAGACGGGTGAGGTCCGTGGGCCACACAAGGACGCTGGCAGCCCGGCACCGGAAGAACCGGTGGCCGGGGTGCCAGTGGACGCGGAAACCCCTCAGGGGCATTCCGAAGTGGTTGAGCCTCCTGGAGCAGCACCGGAGGACGGCGACGCGCTTGCCCAGGCGGAGGCCATCCTGAATCAGGTGGCTGCCGGGGAGGAGAGCAACCCTGTGGTGGATGTTGTAGCGGAGCTGCGCGATGACCTGCTACGCCTGCAGGCCGAATACGTGAACTATCGACGGCGGGTGGAGCGGGACCGTGATGTTGCCCGCGATCAGGCGGTAATCGGCGTGGTCACCTCGCTGATGCCGGTGCTGGACGACATCGACGCGGCCCGCCAGCACGGAGATCTTGCGGATGGGCCGTTCGCGGCGATCGCGGTGAAGCTTGAAGGCGCGCTCAAGGCATACGAGCTGACCCGCATCGATGAGACCGGCGTGGCGTTCGACCCAAATATCCACGAAGCACTCATGCAGCAACCCAGCACCGAGGTGGAGGCTGACACCGTTAGCCAGATCCTGCGGGCCGGATACCGCAAGGGGGATCGGGTCCTGCGAGCCGCTCAGGTGATCGTGGCAGTGCCCGAATGAACACGTGGTCGAATAACACGTGACCCGCACGTGGCGGGTAGCGAAGAAACGTTGATCGAAGGACGAGGGGAAGGAACGCCAGTTGGCTAGTCAGGATTGGGTCGACAGGGATTTCTATGCGATTCTCGGTGTTTCCAAGAACGCATCCGAGGCCGAGATCAAGAAGGCGTATCGCAAGCTGGCCCGGACCCACCACCCGGATCAGAATCAGGGGGAGGTCGCCTCGGAAAAAAAGTTCAAGGATATTTCCGAGGCGTACTCCGTGCTCTCCGACCCCGAGGAGCGCCAGCAGTACGATGCGATCAGGGCCATGGGTTCAGGAGCCCGGTTCACGGCTGGCGGGGCTGGTGCCACTGGCGGAAATGCCGGGTTCGAGGATATTTTCGGCAACCTTTTCGGGCAGGGCGCCGCGCCGCGGCAACGGACAGGGTTCAGCAACAGCAATCTTCCGCCGGAGTTCGCTGATCTCTTCGGCGGGGGCGCAGGCGGGGGTGCGGGCTTTCCGGGCGGCTACCAGGCTCCGCCGCGCAAAGGCGCGGACCGGACCGCCAGCACCTCCATTTCCTTCGCCGGGTCGATCAACGGGACCACCATCAGCCTGCGCGAATCCTCGGGCGAGGTCATTGACGTCAAAGTTCCGGCTGGCATCAGGGACGGACAGAAAGTCCGGGTGCGCGGTAAGGGACAACCCGGCCAGGCCGGAGCCGGGGACCTGCTGGTTACAGTCCATGTCAAGGAGCACCCGTTTTTCAAGCGCGACGGCGATAACATCAGGATCCATGTCCCGGTGTCCTTCCCCGAAGCAGCCCTCGGCGCCCAGATCGAGGTTCCTGCCTTGAGCGGCGAGCCGGTCCGGGTGAAGGTTCCAGCCGGTACACCGTCCGGGCGGACACTGCGCCTGAAGGGTCGGGGAGTCAAGACAGCCAAGGGCACGGGCGACCTGCTGGTGACGCTCGACGTCGTCGTGCCGCAGAATATGTCCAAGGAAGCCGCGGCTGCCGTCGAGGCGTTCGCCGCCGCAACCGCCGACGCGCAGCCCAGGGTTGACCTTGCGGTGAAGGCCCGGCTCTGAGGCGTAGATTTTCATGATCAACCGATAGCCGCAGGGCCGATATTCCGGAGGAGGTCACCGTTCAGATGGATACGTCGTTGCCGATCTATGTGATTTCGGTGGCCGCCGAACTGGCGGACATGCACCCGCAGACCCTGCGGCAGTACGACCGGTTGGGCCTGGTGATCCCCAGCCGCGCCCCAGGGCGCGCCCGGCGCTATTCGATGCGGGATGTCAGCACGCTGCGGGAAGTGCAGCGGCTCTCCCAGGAGGGTGTGTCCCTGGAAGGCATCCGCCGCATTCTGGAGCTGGAGAACCAGGTGGCGGCCCTGCAGTCCCGGGTCAAGGAGCTTTCCGCGGAGCTCGTCTCCCGGCGGAGCCAGCCCGACCCGAGCCGGGTCTTTGCTGCTGGCCTCGGCGGTGACGTGGTGACCCTTGCGCGCGGTCAGCGCCCGCGCGCCCGCAGCCAGGCCGTAGTGATCTGGCAGCCCCGCCCGTAACGGATC
>DGBL01000057.1 GCA_002384315.1 Micrococcaceae bacterium UBA4005
GTTCCCTTGCCTGCGTTCGCTGCGCCGCCGAGCTGTGTGGCCCAGACGCCATCCTCACCGGGCAAACCGAGGAACTCTGTGCTGGAGTAGTCGGGGCTGAACTGCTCGTTGGGCGCGAGCGCATAAATTGCCGGGTTCTTGGCCAGTTCTGCGGCCTGGTCCGCACTGAGGTCCGCGGTGAACGCGTTAATCGCAGTCGTGAAGCTCGCGTCGGGGTCGATCCCCTCCGCCGCCGCTACCTCCTGCTGTTTCCCTTCAAGGTAGGCCTCATAATCCTGGGCAGCCTTCGAGTCGACGTCCAGCTTCTCGCCTTTGGCTGGCTGAGTGGCGGGATAGCCCGCAGTTTCGCCGTCGTAGGCGGCCAGCGGCTGGTCCTTGAGCATCACGATATAGGAGCCGCCGTCAAAATCGGTGGCCTGCTGAAAAGTCGAGGCGCCATCGTCTGCTCCGGGCGCAGCATAAGCTCCAGGCACCAACGAGGACGCTGCAAGCATCAGCGGAACGCCCAGCGCGACGGCGGTGGCCTGACGGAATCTGCGGGTCCGTGCGGACGCCGGGTGCTGTGCAGTCATAGCGGTAATGCCTCTCAATAAAATGCGCCCAAAGCCTTGAACCCCCGGGCCGCGTCATCGCGAATCTCATCAGCGAGGGGCAGCCCGTACCGTCCGGGCGCCCTATGACTGCTGTCAGTACCTTGCGATCGAACTAAACCTACCGGAGCCGCGGGGTTCCGGGAAGCATCCGGACCGCCGGGACACCACCAATTTACCGAGTCGATACCAAGATGTGCCCGCCGGAGGCCTCCCGACGATAATGGGAGCATGCCCCGACTCCCCAGGACGGTCCTTCCGGCGTCCGAGTGGCGCGCACGCGAAGAAGCCCACCAGCACCGAGCCGCCCGGTTCACCGAACCTTATCTGCGCCGCCGCTCCACTGCGTCGAAGCATCCGGTGGAAGATTTCCTGTTCACCTATTACACGCTCAAGCCCGGCCAGCTCCTGCGCTGGCATCCCGGTTCCGGCGTACTGCTTGCTGAGGGAGCATCCAGCGAACGCGCGCAATGGAAGTTCTATCGGACCGGGCAGGACGACGCCGTCAGCGTCGACACGGACGCCTTCGCCCGCGAGCGCGGAACGGCTCTGGACTTCGCCTGGACCATTCTTTCCGGAACGGCAGCGCGGGTCGGACAGTTCGGCTGCTTCGGGCTGCATGAATGGGCGATGGCCTACAGATCCGAGCTGAACGGTGTCCGCCATGAATACCTCCAGCTTCGGCTCGGAGCGGGCGGAACGGATGCGGTGGTCGAGGAATCCCGCATCCGCTGCACCCACTTCGACGCATTCCGGTTCTATACGCCGCAGGCCGTGGAACTCAACGAGCTCACGCCCACGCGCAGCAACCAGCGGGATTTTGAACAGCCAGGGTGCCTGCACGCGAACATGGACCTTTACAAGTGGGCCTACAAACTCACCCCGGTACTGCCCAGCGAGCTGGTCATGGACTGCTTCGAGCTGTCCTGGCGCATCCGCATCATGGATATGCGCGCCTCCCCGTACGACCTGCAGGAGTGGGGCTACACTCCAATCCGCATTGAGACAGCGGAGGGCAAAGCCGACTATGTGCGCGGCCAGCGCGAGTTCGCCGAGGAGTCCCAACACCTCCGGCAACGGCTGCTCGCCGCGCTGGAAGGTATTGGGCGCAATACCGGCCCGGAGGAATAAACTGAAGTACACGCCCCAAGGAGACCTCATGAAAACCGCCCCCAGAATTGCGGT
Source organism: Micrococcaceae bacterium UBA4005 (assembly GCA_002384315.1). Lineage (GTDB taxonomy): Bacteria > Actinomycetota > Actinomycetes > Actinomycetales > Micrococcaceae > Arthrobacter_D. The sequence goes on from DGBL01000057.1 coordinate 1,776, forward strand.
GCGCAAGATTGCCGCCGCCGGAATTTTCGCGCTGGTCCTTGGAGCCTGCGCCGCCCCGGCCGACCCCCCGATGCCCACACCGAAGGAGAGCAACATGCCTCCGACATCCTCCTCCGCAAGCACCGTGCTGACCATCACGATCAGACAGTCGGCCGACGCAGAGCCGGAAAAATACCGGCTCGAATGCGACGGCGATTCCCCGGACCCCGCAAGCACCCTCCCGAACGCAGCGGAGGCCTGCGCGGTTGTCGCCCGGCTCGGCGTTGACTTCTTTACCGCCCTGCCGGAGAAGGACCGGGCCTGCACGCAACAGTACGGAGGCCCGCAGACCGCGGTCATTGCCGGACGGATTGAGGGCACCGAGGTCAAAGCCCGCTTCGCGCTCTCCGACGGCTGCGAGATCGCCCGCTGGCAGGAAGTTTTGCCCCTCCTCGGTCCGGGCGGCGTCAGCTAACGCACGTTCGGTGGCGTACGTCACCGCGGGGCCCGTCAAATAACAGCGTAGGCCCAATGGCCGTTAGACTGAAAGCGCAAGCTCGCGGAGCGCCATCCTCACCATTGACCACTGGGGAACAAGGCGTGAGACGGCACTTCCGGGTTGTTGCATGAATGCTTTCACCCCGCCTTAGCCGCTTCACTCACAGGAGTTGCCGGATGCCCCGGATTGTTGTCGACGTCATGCCCAAACCCGAGATCCTTGACCCGCAGGGTAAGGCGATCGCCAATGCGCTTCCCCGGCTTGGCCTGACCGGCTTCGCCAGCGTGCGCCAAGGGAAACGCTTCGAACTTACCGTGGACGGGGAGATCACCCCCGAACTCCTGGAGCAGGCGCGCACTGCCGCCCAGACATTGCTTTCCAACCCGGTTATCGAGGATGTGACGCGGGTCGACGTCCTCGAGGACGTTCCGGACGAGGACACGCTGTGAGCGTTGAAACTCCCCTGATCGGCGAGTTGCCCACCCGGCAGGCAGACACTGACCTCTCCGGTGTGCGAGTCGGCGTCGTCACGTTCCCCGGTTCGCTTGACGACCGCGACGCTTTGCGCGCGATCCGCCTCGCTGGAGGCACCGGGGTTGCCCTGTGGCATGGCGACCACGATCTGCAGGCGGTTGACGCCGTCGTCATTCCGGGCGGTTTCTCCTACGGCGACTACCTGCGCGCGGGGGCAATCTCACGGTTCGCCCCGCTCATGGAGCAGATTTCCGCGGCCGCGTCGGGTGGTGTGGATGCGTTGCCTGTGCTGGGGATCTGCAACGGCTTCCAGGTCCTCACCGAAGCGCACCTGCTTCCGGGGTCCATGATCAAGAACAACCACCTGCACTTCCTGTGTCGCGACCAGCGTCTTCGGGTGGAAAACACCGGGACCCCTTGGACTGGAGGCTTCCAGGATGGTGCCGAGATTGTGGTGCCGCTGAAGAATCAGGACGGGCAGTTCGTCGCCTCCGAGCGGACCCTTGACGAAATCGAGGGTGAGGGCCGCGTGGTCTTCCGCTATGTGGGCGGGAACCCCAACGGCTCGCGCCGGAACATTGCGGGCATCAGCAATGCCGCCGGGAACGTCGTAGGGCTCATGCCGCACCCCGAACATGCTGTCGAGGCCGGGTTCGGGCCGGATTCCTCGGCATATGGCGACGTTCCCGTCCGCGGCGGAACCGACGGCCTAGGCATCTTCACCTCAGTACTCAAGAAGTTGGTTAAGTAAGTGACCGCAACAAAATTCAACATCGACACCGTAGCCAACGCCGAGACCACCCCGGAGTTGGACCTGCCGTGGGCCGCACTGGGCCTGAAAGACAACGAGTTCCAGGAAATTGTCCGGCTGCTCGGGCGGCGTCCCACCGCCGCCGAACTGGCCATGTATTCGGTGATGTGGAGCGAGCACTGCTCCTATAAGTCCTCCAAGGTCCATCTGCGCCAGTTCGGCGAGAAGGTCACCGCGGAGATGAAAAAGCATCTGCTGGTCGGCATCGGGGAAAACGCGGGCGTCGTGGACATCGGTGACGGCTGGGCGGTGACTTTCAAGGTCGAATCCCACAACCACCCCTCCTTCGTGGAGCCCTATCAGGGGGCGGCGACCGGCGTCGGCGGAATTGTCCGCGACATTATTTCCATGGGTGCCCGCCCAGTGGCTGTCATGGACCCACTGCGTTTCGGTGCGATCGACCACCCGGATACGGCGCGCCTGGTGCACGGTATCGTCGCGGGAATCGGTGGTTACGGGAATTCGCTGGGGCTGCCGAACATCGGCGGCGAGGTCGTCTTCGACTCGGTGTATCAGGGCAACCCGCTGGTCAACGCGCTGGCCGTGGGCGTGCTCCGCCATGAGGACATCCGACTCGCCAATGCCTCCGGGGTAGGCAACCGGGTGGTGCTCTTCGGCGCGCGCACCGGCGGCGACGGCATCGGCGGAGCGTCCGTGCTGGCCTCGGAGTCCTTCGACGCGGACAAGCCATCCAAGCGCCCCGCCGTGCAGGTGGGCGACCCGTTCGCCGAGAAGGTGCTCATCGAATGCTGCCTGGAGTTGTTCAAGGCCTCCGTGGTCGAAGGAATCCAGGACCTGGGCGCAGCGGGCATCTCCTGCGCAACCTCCGAGTTGGCCTCCAACGGGGAGGGCGGCATGCATGTGGAATTGACCAACGTGCTGCTGCGCGACCCGAGCCTGACCCCAGGCGAGATCCTCATGTCCGAATC